>JAHLWV010000416.1 GCA_019057735.1 Promethearchaeota archaeon
ACAAAATCACATTGTATGCAATTCTTTCGTTTCAATTCTCTTGAGAATGGGCTCCATTTCTCTAAAGGACTTACGAATTTTATGGAAGTAGTAGCCCAATTTGTACCCTTTGGAACAATTCGTAAATAACATGAAGTTATTATCTGTATCGCCAACTAATATAATAGTGTAACCTTTAACTCCCCTAATCACGATTTCTCTTAGTTCTCCTTGACCCAAGCCACTACTGATTTTTTCTCCTAACGAAATTAAAGTAGCAGGACTCGCACTATAAATGTCTGCTACAATATCAGCTGTTTCAGAGCTAGCTATTCTTAATCCCGTTTTTGAGACAATTGCGCTTCCCTCCAAGTCTGTGGAACTTTCTAATTGTTCTAAATTGCGCATAATCTCTGCTAATAGTTCGCGATCGATGTTAATTTCAGACGTATGAATTTTTTCCATTTTTTTACCTCAATTAATATTATAAATTAATTTAGCAAATTTAAATCTTTTTTAGATTTCAGTGTAAAACTCCTTAATTCTTTTAAAGTAACTTTATCCCCTTTTTCTACGGTTTTGTTTTTATCTTCAACCGTTACGATCACTAAACCTTTAGTTCCGAATGTATCAATAATTTTAGAAAACGGAGGTTCCAACTTTCGACCGATCAATTTTTTTGCTCCTTCCATACTTTGTGCTAAACCACGACAAACGACCCCTTGGGAGTGTTCTGAATTTTGAACGAATCCTTCTTTCAATTTGTATTTGTATAAAATAGGCGGTTGATGGAGAATTTTAATCAATTCAGCAGCTCCAAGTATTCTTAAAGTTGTTGGTGGAAGATCAAACCTGCTAATCAACAGTGTTGATCTTTCTTTATTAAAGAAAATCTTCTCGTTTAACCATAGGTAAGCCTTGTATTTTATTAATTCTCCAGTTCTCTCTAACTGAATCTTTTTTTGGTTATCTATATAATAAGGAAATAGAAATCCTGTTAATGTAAACATTCCTACTGTAACATGAACTTGGGTTCCAAATTTGGTAATAGGTTTAAAGAGTTTATTCTGATTCACTTGAATTTCAATAATATCGCCCAACTCAAACGAATTCTTATTATTTGTAGCATAACAACCACGGTATACTTTTTTAATATCCAGTCCTTTTAAATTAATCCCAACCCTATCTCCTGCTTTAGCAGAACCAACTTCTTGGTGAAAAATCTGAATAGCCTTCACCCTACCTGATGTGTTTACTGGTATTACATCTAAATTCTGATTAATGTCCAATTTCCCTTTTAATATTGTTCCCGTTATTATCGCTCCTCGTCCCTTTATTGAAAAATGATGATCTATAGGGATAATTACGCTCCCTTCATAGTCTCTTACAATTTTTAATTTCTTGATTTTCTCCAATATCCCGCGTTTTAACCCCTCAAATCCACTCTGTTCTTTAGCTGAAACGGTATAAATAGGTATTTCTGAGCCAAAAGAAGTAGATTTAAAAAAATCCTTTATTTTTTCAACTTCACTATCAATATTTCCCTTGAACAAATCGGTTTTATTTAGTATGACAATGACATCTTTTATGTTGAGTGAATCAATCATTATAAGGTGTTCTCCGGTTTGAATCTGAGGCCCCTTATTGATATCAATAACTATTAAAGCACAATCTATTATTTCTACTGAAGCCGCTGATATTTTAATTAGATCAGCGTGTCCTGGCCCATCGACTAAAGTTATTAAATAATTGTCTAAAATGAAACTGGTAAATCCTAGGTCTATAGTTATGCCCCTTTCTTTACTCTGTGGATGTGCATCAATTCCTGCAGTTGAAATTATTTCGCTTAGCACAGAAGCGATTGCAGTTTTTCCTGAATCTATGTGCCCATATAAACCCAAATGAATAGGCACTTTATTCTCAATTTCTATCATCTTTGTGATTTAATAGTTATTTAGAGTTAATATTTTTTAATATATATAAAAAATACTAAAAGATAAATCCGTAATTTTAAAGCTGGTATCGGTTTTAATTATTGGACTCCAAATTACATTTATTACAAATGTAATATCTTTTAATTATATCTTATTTTAGTACATACCGAAAAGTGAGTGGTTTATGGCAAAATATTGCGTCTATTGCGGAAATCCTCTAAAAAGTGAGGACAAATTTTGTATTATCTGTGGGAAACCCGTGTTAGCAGGTGTTAAAAAATCAGAGAAAACTGGTGTAGAAAAAGCAAAAGAAATCATTAAGGATAAGAGAACACCGAAAGAAAAAATCATAGAAGAAAGTTTTGCCTATGATGACGACGAACATTTATCTGAAAAACCGGATAAAAAATCGAAGAAGAAAAAAGGTAAAAAAGCTACGGAGGTTCATGTTGAGAAACCCCTCCCGTTTGAAGTAAAAGAACAAATGATTTTGAACATTGAATACAACGATATCAAATTAAATAAAGAAATCTTGGTTGACAAGCTAAAGGAAATTCAAAAAGAAATAAAAGATCCCAGATATGACGTAGATGAAGAATACAATAAATTTATTAACATAAAAGTTACTGCCATTAAGACTTTAATAGCAGAGTTAAAACAGAAAGAAAGCGACATAGAGCCAAAGATGGATAAACCTTTCATAGTTCAGAGAATTCAAAACGATATCGATAAAAAAATTTATCAGCTTAAGAACCTCTCAAAGGAATTTAAACTCCTTAAAGTGGATAAAGATTCGTTTGAAAAATTACGAACAAAGTATAAAGAAGAAAAAGAGAATCTCGAATCTGAGAGAGAAGATTTAATCGTAGGCATGAAACTTTGGATTAGCGAGCTAAAAATGGAAAAGATTGAAATTCGGGCGGATAAAAATCTTAACAAAGGAAGATTTTCAGCAAAAGAAATATCAGACGAAGCTTACGAAACTAAAAACAAGGAATTTGAGATAAAAATTAAAAAGATCGACGTAAAGATCAAAACATTAGAAGATCTTACGAAGTAATCTAAACCTAAATTTTTAATTTGTTTC
>JAHLWV010000417.1 GCA_019057735.1 Promethearchaeota archaeon
TTTCTAAAATGTCCCACGACAAACGGGAGAATATTTTACACACAAAAAATAAAAATAAGTCGGATTGTTAATCTCTGTTAATATAACAATCTTACAATTAATTTAACGCTTAAAACACCCTAATAACATTGCTAAATTTTTATCGGAACTTTAATATGAAATTCGCAAGTATAAAAAAAAAAGATTTAGGCAAAAATTGAAAGGATCGCTATAAATGCCAATATTACTCCAAATACGAACCCCAATACAAAACCTAGTAAAAATAAAACGATTGAAACTACAATAACTAAAATAAGCGATTCCCCGACTTTTCTTTTGTAAAGGATCATAACGAGTATAGTGCCTAGAATAATATTTATAATAATCCTGATTGCATCTACTAATAAACTCTCTCCAACAGCAAAAAGAAAATAAGTGCCTAGAGAAAGATCTATAACGAACCATAGTAAATTAACTACAAAAGCAGTTTTAAGCGAACCTCCCCAATCCTTCTTTCTAGCGTACCAACGCATAAAGTATGTACCGATTAGAAGTATAATGAGTGCTATTAAGACAATTGTAGATATAGCAATGATAAGTCCCAATGTATATGGATCAATCTGAAAAAGCATTTTTTATCATCTCTTTTTTGATTGTTAATACATTCTATTGATGACAATAATTATTTAAAGTTTACATTTTGATATATTTCTAATTTTACTTTAAATTATCAATAAAGCATTTAACAACAACACTTCGTGAAAGCACACTTTCACGATCATTAATCTATCAAAAAAAAAAATTGTGTTATTTTTATTCTTGAAAATACTTAGCATCAAATTCTTCCAATTCATAAGGTGGCCAAGCACTAGGCGTTTTATAACTTTTTACAAACCTATGCGTACAGATTGGAGCTCCAAATCCAATAGTTTGAGTACGAGAAAATCCAAAACCCAAGCCTTCAGCTTCGTAGTGATCGTATAGACATATAAAGGGGAGATATTTCTCACCACCAAATTTTTTAAACGCTTTCTGAACTCCACACTCTTGTATGTCCCAACCCCACTCAAAGGAATCTCCATCCCCTTCTACGAAATCCATTACCCAATCATCTGGATAGAGCTTCTTTTGGGTTTCTTCAGTTAATTTTTTTTGGTAATCCATGTATACGGAGTCAAAAGGATATTGCGAGGGATCTCTGCCTGCTTTTTCTAAAGCTTCTTTTCTAAGTTTAAGGGCTGCCATTACGTAGTTATAATGAAATTCGCCGATTTCTCTGAACGATAATCCAATTTTTTCTAATGTGCGAAATATTGCGAGATCAGACACGCATTTAACAAGGACTAAAGTGGTAGGGTTTTTTTGTCCACCGATATAGGGAATATCAGGTAAAATCTTCTCAAATTCCGCTTTCATTTGACTAGTTAGTTCAGCGGAATTCTTGTCATCAAATTTCTTGCAAAGTTCCTCATTTACTACAGCTAAACCTTCGTTAAAACTTCTCATGAATTTTGATTTCTTTCTAATATAAAAATCGTCTACTATTTTGGCTACCATAATTATCAATTTTAGGATTATTTCTTTTAATTTCAATTTAACTAAATTCTATAACTAATATAAAACCCTTTGGAATGATTTTAAATTTTAGATTAAACCCTAAATATTACAATTTGCAATTAATTTAATCGAAATAATTACTAATAATGGGGAATTAACTTGCATAATATTCATATTCCCTTAAAAGTGTAAAAAGCAATTTTGACAATCTTTCCTGAATTTGAAATCAATCAATATGGATTAGTTTCATGTAAAAATCATCCTCATCATGAGAAATTTATGAAGTGCAAACCCTATTGTGACCAAAGGTATTTTAGGGCGAGAGGTTTATCTCTTTCCTGTCAAAATTGTGACCACTATGTAAAAAATGATTGTTACTTTTCACGAGAAGAAATTCATGATATAATTAAAAAAAAAGGGTTTTTTCATCGGAAGTATACATGTGAAGCATGTGGTTGCAGAATAGAACTATTATTTAACATTTTACAAAAAGAATTTATTTTTTCGATGAAAAAAGTGAGAATTCCTTTAATTTGTTGTGGTTGCTATTGGTTATTACAAAATAAACAAAAAATGAAACGGATTATTTCACTTTTTATTTACTCCATTCCTGCAATAAGTATTGCGATTATTATGACAGCTTTATCAATATTTCAATTTAAAATGATGTTCTCCAAACCATTTCCAATTATCGCAATAGGAATTTTCTTTTCTTTTACTTTGATTTTTCCTTTAAAATTTTTATTTAAAATATCGAAAAGTAATAGATTTAGGCATAAAATGTTCTTGGATTGAATTTATGAGAAAGAGAACATAAAAGGCTATAAGTAATTTGAGAACAATCAAACCTATAAAAGTTCAATTGGGATATAATTATTTGCTATAAAATTTAAGAAGAGGTGCTGAATTTAAATTCTCATATTAATATTTATAGATTTTCTCATTCTTTTTTCCAGTAAGCTCTATATTTTAATTTTTATTCGATCAACAATTTATCATAATCACACATTATAAACTATCACATTGACGAGTGAAAAATGGTGGATTCGACCCTTAATGCTAATAGAAAGCAGGAAATCGTCGCATATATATTAATGATCATAACCTCCATTATTTGGGGAGGTACGTGGCCTTTAGGGCGTTGGTTAGTCTCAGAGGAAGTTGGAGGAGCAACGATCCCTCCATTTATGATTGCGGTGATTCGGTATTTCCTAGCTGTTATTTGTTTTTTTCTTATTCTTAGGTTTAAGGAAGGAACTTTGAATTGGCAATTTGCTAAAGAGCACTGGAAGATATTAGCTTTAATGGGTCTATTATCGGTGACAATTTATCAAGCAGGTTATCTAATTGGGGAGATACTTACCAGTGCTAGCGATGCCAGTATAATGGTCGCAACTAATGCAGTCTGGGTAGTTATTTTTTCAAGTTTTTTCTTAAAAACTGAGCGATTTGC
>JAHLWV010000075.1 GCA_019057735.1 Promethearchaeota archaeon
TAGTTTTAAATCGTTTCTACTTAATGGTAATTTACTATATTAATAATGAAAGAGACTAAATGTTATTTATGATTATTTAATATAGACACCAATTTTTAGGTGAGAGAGAGCAGAAGGGTAATTTTTGCTAATTCCCTATCACGCTAAAAAACAAAACAAATTAATAAATTAATAATAATAAAATGACACGCATTAGAATTTGTCCAAAATGTAAGAAAGCTACTTTAAAAAGTGCCGTCAATGTTTCTGGCTGGCTAACACCAAATATTTTTGAGTGTACTGCTTGTAAATACATCGGTTCTTTTTTTATAGAAATCGATCCTAAGGATTATAAAGAAGATAATAATTCTCATGAAGGTGATACGAATAATGAATGAATACACTGAAAAATTATGGTTGTTTTAATATTATTTAAGAAAAAAATAGGTGGTTGAAATTAAACAATTATTAATAGATGCTGAAAAGATTAGATCGCTAGAAATACAGGGAGCGACAAATGTAGCCCTGAGTGCTATCGATTTTTTGAATAGTTACGCCAGACGGCTAACGGATTGCAATACAGCTGAAGATTTTTTAAATAAATTAGAAGAGGCAAAGGAGATACTGTTTAATACCCGTCCCACTGAACCGGCGATGAGAAATGGACTAAACTATATAACTAATAGATTGAAAAAACCTAAACATGAATTCAAGGAAGATCACTATTTAGAGTTAATTACTCGCTATAAAAATAAATATCAAACAATGATTCAAAATTCGAAAAAAAAGATAGCGGAATTTGGAGCTAGAAGAATTCCTTTTGTAAAATCAGATGATGATTACCTCATTATGACACATTGTCACTCATCTTTAGTGACGGGTATCTTATTAGAAGCAAGAAGGCAAGGTAAACACTTTAAAGTGATAAATACCGAAACCCAACCTCGCCTTCAAGGAAGAACAACAGCGAAGGAGTTATTAGACGCTGGAATAAAAGTTTATCATGTTGTAGATAGTGCTATGCGGTGGGCTGTAAATCATTATGAGGTTAATCTTATACTTATCGGAGCGGATAGTGTTACAAGCGAGGGAACCGTTTTGAACAAAATTGGTTCAAGACTATTAGCTTTAGTAGCTCACGAAGAACACGTTCCGTTTTACGTTGCTACTCCCCTTTTGAAATATAATCCTCAAACTTCATTTGGTGTCATTGAAAAGATTGAAATGCGAGAAAGTTCAGAGATATGGGAAAATCCGCCGGCAGGTTTGGAAATTTTAAATCCTGCCTTTGAAACCGTAAGTAGGAGGTACATAGACGGTCTAATAACAGAAGCGGGTATTTTTGCTAGTTCGCATGTTCACAACTACTTTACTTTACTTTATCCTGATATGATTTAAATTAGATTTAAGGTGATTTAGAAATTAAATATGATGATTTTTTAGATTTAGCATATGAACCAATAGAGGAAGACTTAATTTGCTTGTTTAAAATTAAACCTGCCAGCGGTTTTTCAATTGAAAAAGTAGCTATTAGGGTAGCTGCTGAAAGCAGTAACGGTACTTGGACGACACTTAAAATTCCTGAACATATTCGGGCATTGAGTGCCAAAGTTTATAAAATAAATGATAGTTACGTTAAAATCGCATATCCCAACGATTTATTTGAGGAAGGTAATATGCCTCAAATTTTAAGTTCTATTGCTGGAAATATTTTTGGTATGAAAGCTTTAGACGGTCTAAGGTTAGTCGATGTGAAGTGGCCTAAAAACTTAATAAATTCCTTTAAGGGCCCTCAGTATGGAATAAAGGGAATTAGGGATATACTTAAAATTAAGAGGAGACCAATAACAGCTACAGTTCCGAAACCCAAAGTAGGGTATTATGCGGAGGAGCACGCTCAACACGGGTACGAAATCTGGACAGGAGGAGTAGATCTGTTAAAAGACGACGAAAACTTATCGAATCAGAAGTTTAATAGATTCGAAAAAAGGCTCGAACTTAGCATGAAAATGAGAGATAAAGCAGAAAATGAAACAGGAGAAAGAAAAAGTTATTTAATAAATATTACCGCTGAAGTTGACGAAATGAAGCGTCGTGCGAAGTTAGTAAAAGATTTTAACAACGAATACGTCATGATCGACATATTAACTATTGGTTGGGCGGCTGTTCAAACAATTAGGGATGAATGCGAAAAATTAGGTTTAGCTATACATGCTCATAGAGCGTTTCATGCTGCTTTTGATAGAAATCCGAATCATGGGATGAGCATGAAAGTACTTGCTGAAATAGCGAGAATGCAAGGCGTAGACCAGCTTCACATTGGAGGTTTGGGAAAATTAGCGGGTGATAAAACAGAAGTGTTGAATAATTATAAGAAGATTGCTCAAAATTCTAACGAGGCCGATTTAGAGGTCTTAGAGCAGAATTGGCACGGAATGAAAAATGTTTTGAGCGTATGCTCAGGAGGAGTTCATCCAGGAATAATTCATCGTTTAATAGAGCTTCTATCAATGGATATTGCTGTTCAAGTCGGAGGAGGTGTTCTTGGCCACCCAGGTGGTACACAAAGCGGAGCGAAGGCCTTAAGACAAGCAATTGATGCTTACATGGATAATGTTAGCGTAAAAGAATACGCTGAAAGTCATACTGAATTAAGACAAGCATTAGATATGTGGGGAGACGAAACACCGATATAATTCTTTTTTAACATTATCTATTCACTCATATTTTTGTCATATTATTTATTGGAAAAAGATTAATAATGTCCTTAATTATAATATAGAGTGATTAGAATTTGAGTGAAGATAATACTAAAGAATTAACTATTGATGTAAAAGATTTATCAATTGAAAAGGAACAATATATTGAGGATCTACAAAGGTTTCTCGAAGAACAATTACCACAAATAGAAATTTCTCGAAGCGGAAATAGCATTGAATTGATTGTGCCAAGTAGTATGTCAAATAGAGTAATAAAATTAAGGATTAAGAAGTTTCTGCATCGAAAAAATTTAAAAGAGAAATACCGACCGATTTCTTATAATACCTCTGATATAAAGGGTTATAGAATCAAGGAGAAAAGAACCTTAGAATTAACCTATTACTAGCTCATCTATAACTAACCTATATTAATTTTAAAAATAAATATTTCTAACGTGTCAAGTATAGAAATTGCTATCAAGTCACTCGATGACTTGCTAAGGTGCATAAACCTATCGAGTTTGTTAGAACTTTCTGGATGGCCAAAACCAGGAAATGTGCACAGAACGAAAAATTTTGAAGGCACAAGTTTTGAACATTTTCTATCCGGGATTTCTGCCATTCAACCTAATTTAAGAGGATTATGCGAAAAAGTTTATACTACTATTGAGAACGACAAGCAGTCGTTTAGTAACATCGAATTAGGTGTATTTTTTAAAGAAGCGGTCATAGAAATGATGAAGTGGCAAACCGGTGGAAATGTAATACTAGGGCATATTCTTATCTTAGCCCCCCTCTCGTCTGCCGCTTCAATTTGTATAAAGTTAAAAAAACGCAGACTTATAGATTTTGAGTCAATATTAAACAAGATTATCGAAGATACTACTGTTAATGATACATTGCATTTATATGAGGCAATTAAACTTAGCAATCCAGGAGGATTAGGTCAAATTGATAAGTATGATGTTAACGATCCAAGTGCTTACGACGAAATCATCCGAGATGAAATAAATCTTAAAGAAATTTTTAAAAAATCTCAAGAGTACGATTTAATAAGCAGAGAGTACGCTACTGGGTTTAAAATCGTTTTAAAGGAGGGTTTACCGTACTTTATTGATACATTTAACAACTTTAAAGATATTAACATAGCAATTGTGAACACTTATTTGAAATTGCTTAGCAATCATTTAGACACATTAATTATTCGCAAGGCAAGTAAGAAAGATGCTTTAGCAGTCTCAAAAGCCGCCTCAGATATTTTGAGTCATGGAGGCATATCTACTAAAAAGGGGTTACACTTATCTTTAAGTTTAGATAAAGACTTACATCATAAAAAGTTAAACCCTGGTACAACCGCAGATCTTTTAACGGGTGTAATTTTTTGGGCTTTATTATCTGGTTTGAATTTTTAGATTTTGAAGGAAAAATTTTTGTTATTGTAATACTATTCTAATTAAAATAAAAAATTTTACCTCGACTATAAAAATGCAATTTTGCGATGAATGTGGCTCTATGATGTTACCCACAACAGTGAACAGTCAGAAAGTGTTTAAATGTAAATGTGGTTACACCAAACCTCTTTTGGAAGAAAATGGTGATTCATACATCTTAAAAACCAAAATAGAACAGCCCATTAGAGAGGAGGTCTCAAACCTTACTGAAGTAATGAAATGGAAGGAAGAATATTTAAGAAGTTCAATTAAGGGTTTTAGGTGTCGGAGATGTGGTTATAACAAAGCACACTTAGAAACGAGGCAAACTAGAAGCGCCGACGAGGGTATGACTCACTTTATTACCTGTTTGAGATGCGGAAAGATGATAAAAATTGGATCTTAATTAATTTGCTAATTTTTCTAATATTTTTGAGTTAGACATATCTTGATAAAATCTAATTTGAATCGTTTTACTCGCATTTTTCAGTCCCGCAATTATTTGAATCTGATGGGTAGCAATATTTAGCTTTTTACTTAATAATTTAATTAATTCTTTATTCGCCTTATTTTTAATGGGTTTAGATTTTAAATTAATAGAAATCCAAGTATCTGTTAATTGGTTGAATGATATTTTTTGTACTTTAGAGTTTGTTTTAACTCTTATCTTTAAAAAAATTGTACGCTCTGAGCTATCTTCGAAAAAAACCATAATAATGATTCCTTAAAACTAAAATGCAATAAAATCGTCAGCATTTTTCTTAAGTATATTAAATGAGGGTATAGATAGTCTTATACCCCCTGCTAATTTATGTCCACCACCCGATCCTCCAAGTTTTTGTTTGATCGCGCTTATAACTTTATTGACACCCATGTGATCATCTTCTAAATATTTTCGAGAGCATCTCACACTAAGTTTAACCATCTGAGTTTTCTTCTCGAGACCACCTAAGAACAACATCTTATCGGGTTTTAGAAGTCCGTTGACGGATGTAAAACTTGCTGTGTCTGACCAATTACTTGGCGGAATTTTACCATTTCCTGCATCTATAAAAATTGTGCTTTTAGTTTCATAACGAGGCAATTCGTTTGCTAATATTTTTAAATTTTTAACCAGGTTATTGATATATTCTTTATAAAGTTCTTTAGCGTATCGTGTAATAGACTTATGGTGTATGATCGAAATAGCAGCGCTAATATTTTTAAAGGATAGGATGTTTAGTAGTATTGCGTGTTCAAATGCGAATCTTAATAAGCCCTGTTTTTGAGGTAATAAAGCATAGTGTCCGACATCTATACCAATACTTTTAAGAATTCTCTGAATTTCATCCGGCTCTAAATCAACCACTTTCTTATTAGGGCTTATGCTAATGTTATTTAAAAAAGATTTAATATTTTGATCACTTTCACCACCATATCCAATTAGAAAAGGCAAAATACTATTCTTTAAACCGTTTTTTATTGATTCATGCATGCTTCCAAAGAGAATTAACCCTTCTTTATCTACGATAAGTTCTTCGTCGCATATTTCTTGATAAATTTCTTTGTTAAAGGATTGGAGTTTTTCCATGGACCGTAAGGAGTCTCCTGCAATTCCAATAACGGCTAACCAACCTTGTTTTATAATCGACAAATTGATTTTTTTAGCGAACAAATAAGCTAAAGTAGCACCCGATACATGATCTAAACCATCAAATCCAAAAACCGTAGGATTGACAAAGAATAAATTTTCCGGAAGTTCCTCTAAAACAAAATCGGAATCGACTTCGTGATGATCGAGAATGTAAAAATGTTCTTTTCGCTTTTTAATAATTGGCACTAATTCAGCTAGATTAGAACCCACATCAGTAAAGATTAGTGCAGTTCTGCTATTTTGAGTTTTCGATAAAATTCCATTTAAATAATTTCCCCACGAAACAGATCGATTATAGATGAAATAATCATAATTGAATTTCATTTTATGGAGCAAATTTTGAATAATTTGCAAGCTACTAATTCCATCTGCGTCATTATGTGAAATTGCAATTACGTTATTATAAAGATTTTGAGAATAATCCTCGAAATAATCTACAGCAGTATTGAGGTGTTTTAAAAATTTAGTGCGATCTGGTTTTGTGCCCATAAAAATCATTTTGTAGGATTTTCGATAATAATGTGTTTAATATGGCGTAATTGGAAAAATCTAATATATTATTTTATGCTTCCTATTTCCCTCGTTGTTGAAAATATATTTTAAGGTAATAGATATGCCTTTTAAAGACATTATGAATGATATAAAAATATATTCAATAAATATAAATATTCGTATAAGCAGTCATTCACGGAAATTTAAGTAAAAATTAAAATCCTAAGAAAAATTAATTAATTTTATTTAATTTCTTGTTTAAAAAAATACACTTCAAAAATAACGATGAAGAACAGTAATCACGGGAAATCTATAATTGTCGTTGTAATACTAATGAGTGCGGTGATTTCATTATTACTTATTGATCCATCTTCAACGAAAAGCTCTTTAATTCTTGAAAATAATGATAACATTATGGTTCCCAAACTTGGTTCTTTTTCGGAAGAGGATTACACCCCAATTATTAACGATCCTGAACAAGGACTTGGGAACATCACTGTAACACAATTTTATTTTGATGAAGAAGGTATTTTTAATCAATCAGTTAATTACCCTAATCTGGTCGACGATTTAAGCTCTGGAGCTTTAAATATTACATATTTAGAAACAAAATATATACAAACTACGGAAATCGCCCAGTTTAATAATCTCGATAATTCTCTCCCTGAATCGAACAAGATAACAGTGATGATTAACGAATCTATTAGTGTTCAGTTTAATACTTCCATAGAAAATTCTGAGGGTTATTTAATCTATAGTTCCGTTTTATATCCGAAAGTTCTTAGTCAGGTACTTGTGAAAAATAGCTCTAGTGCTATTATTGAGGAACTTAGTGAAGGAGATTACACGATTGATTCTGATGATTATTTCGTATTTAACTATCAGAATTTCTTCTCAACAACTTTTCACAATTTTTCGATCTACTTCATATTTGAGTATACTCTAACATTAGAATCTTGGGATTTAACTCAAAACCCTAAAGATGTCTTGCTGTTGACGCAACAAACTCAAACTTTTAGTCCTTCATTTTATTATAACTTTACTTTGTTTGGAACAAAAATCACCAATAACCTATCAATCCCCATATTACTTGCAGATACGCTCCTTTTAGAAATAATTGTAAATCCCCTAGATAAGGATTTATTTTTTGATCATATCTTAGAAATAGATAATCAAACTAAAATTGATTTTTTGGAACCAGACAATAAGATAAATGTAACAATTTCTGCTGACGCACAATTTTTTTCATTAAAATTTAAAACTAATTTTACTTTTATGTTTGAAAATTCGGTTGATTTTAGTTGGGCTATTGATAGATTAGTAGGAAAGAGAAATATTCGCGAAAGAATTTACTTTCCATCTCTAACCTCTGGTCCAAAACACATATTTCTTAAAGATATCACACTGCTTGAGAGTACAATAATCGTAGATCAGATAATTAGTAATAGTTCATTATTTGAACGAAATGTGAATGTTTACGATGAGATCATTTCCATAACGCAAGAAACCATCGCGAACAGCTTGATTTTTACTAAGAATGCGGTAAAAAGGAAAGGATTAAAATTATTTATTCCATATATAATTGTTGGCGAAACAAATCCATGCTCCTTAAAATATTCTGCTACTAATGACCTAAAACTCGTGATTACCGATAGTATTCGCATGCCTTTAGTTGGATATAGGATAGAATTAAGTTATTACGGAAAAAATTATGGCACATATATCTCGAACGATTTTAACCAACCAATGGCTTATGCGTACTCAGATGAAAACGGGGAGATTTTAATCGAAAATGTCCCTAATGGGAATTATACTGTTAAAGTTTTTCAAGGTACTAACCCAATTACGGAATTTCAAATTAATACTTTTAGAGAAGTTAACTATTTAATTACAGATGTTTTTCATTTTCCACTTTGGATTCTAATATTTGGGGGAATTAACGGCATTTTAATACTGTTAGGTTTAATCTTATATTTTAACTACACGAAAAGATCTCAGAAGAATTGATAGTAATTTTCATCGACGACATTGAAAACTTCTTAAGTTTTCTCGATAAGAGAATAATGAATCAAGTGTTTTATGAATTTAAAGAGATTAAAGACGAAACAGATTTATCTAAAGAAATAAAAATTAAGATAGTTCTTCACTATTTAGCAAAAATTGGAGATACATTAATCTTATACGAAACGAGTCAAAAAATTTCAAAAGTAATTGATTCTAATAGTGATTTAGATGTAATTAATACTCTGCAAAACATTTTTGATAAAGCAGATGCGTCATTAAAATTAGTGAAAGGGAAAATCAGAGAAATTTTTCTTTCATACTCTCAATAAAAGTTATCAGAATTTGTCATTGTTTCTTTAGATTTTCTCCTTACCATAACCTATTAAACGATAACGGCGATTTATAATTCTTGAAATCGCAAAAATTGAATTTACTGGAGCACAAATTGGGGGGTTCAAACTAAGAATATATGAATCTTTTAAGATTTTTATTACAGTTCCAGCTGTTTTTTCCGTTCCAACGACTAGTAATAACTTCTCGTTGTGTTTCAACTGTTGAACTTTCATCTGTACCTCGGAACCTAGAACTCTTTCCATAAGGGTTACTTGTACTTCGACTTCAGAGAGTATTTCTGGCAATGTACCAGGTCTACCAACTAAGTGCCCTATTAGAGAATCTCCCCGCGTCAAAGCAGGATCTAACATGGTTCCTAATCCAATTAATCCTCCTGGCTTGGCTTCGTCTAAAAAATTAGATCCTTGACTTATGCTAACTATTTTAGTTCTGATGGGGTTATACTTATTTTTAACTCGTAATCCAGGTCTGATCTCAATTTCTTCTCCGACTTTAATCGTTCCTTTTAAAACCGATCCACCAATAACACCACCATTTAAATCGTTAATTTGCGTGCCAGGGCGATTTATATCGAATGAACGAGCAACTAAAAATTGGAACTCCTCATCCTCTTGAATTTCAGGTGATTTAATTATTTCTTCAAACGCTCGAACGATTAAATTAAGATTGGCTCCAAACACGGCAGAAACTGGAATAATCGGAGCATTTTGAGCTATAGTACCCTTCACAAATTCTTTAATTTGTTTATAATTTTCTAAAGCTTGTTCTTTTGAAACAGCATCAATTTTATTTTGTATAATTATAATGTTTTTTATACTAGCAATATTTAACGCTTCTAAATGTTCTCTAGTTTGTGGTTGAGGACATTTTTCATCAGCTGAAATTAACAAGCAAGCACCGTTCATTAAAGAAGCCCCGCTCAACATAGTAGCCATTAAAATTTCGTGACCTGGAGCATCAACAAAGGAGATATTTCTTTTAAATTCTAAGGTTTTTGAACAATTTGGACAATTATATCTAGGCTGTCCCTTTTTTCTAGCAACCTCCGCCATATAGTATGTTAAATATTCGTCGCACTCAGGACAATACAAAATTGTTGCGTTAGAATATCCTAATTTAATAGAAATACCTCGTTC
>JAHLWV010000418.1 GCA_019057735.1 Promethearchaeota archaeon
GTAAAATCCATACTGGCATAGCTGATGCAAAAAAGATATAAATCAATAAGAGGTACAACCAGGTCTGAAAACTTAAGGTGAAGGGAACTCTCAACCCAATCCAGATAGATGCAAACAATAAAATTACTCCAATTATAGTTACAACGCTAAGAGATACACCTTTACGATAAAGGGTAACACCCATTCCTACAGCAATTACCAAAAACAGGATTGAAGCAGTAGCTACTGAAGGATTAGCTGTAAAAGTTCTAGCTACTAGTATGGCAAAAACAGCAATAATTAAAACTAGAGTTAACCAGATAAATATTAAAAAGAAAGTTCTTGCACTTTTACCCACATTGACTCCAATTACCTCTGCAACTGTCTTACCCTTATGTCTTACTGAGGAAATAAGAGACATAAAATCGTGCACTCCACCAATAAATATACTTCCCAAAACAATCCATAAAAAACACGGAAGCCATCCAAAACAAGAAGCAGCAATAGGTCCTACAATAGGTGCCCCTCCAGCAATAGAAGCAAAATGGTGACCCATTAACACCGGCGCTTTTGCAGGTACATAATCAACACCATCAGTCATAGTGTGAGCAGGAGTTTTTTTATCTGGATCTAACTCCACAAGCTTTCCTAAATAGTCTCCATAAACCTTAAGAGCAATCGCAAAAGCAATTAGGGTAATTAGTACAATTATTAAAAGACTCATTTTATAATATCCTCCTTTTTGTTAAATAAAAATAATATATTCAATAATGTAAAGTACTATATTTCTTCCTGTCCCAGCAACTTATAATTATTTAAAAATATAATATTATTTTAAATTTCCCTCTTTATCACCTCCTGAAGAAGATTTAATTTTATATGCAGAAAGTACTTCTTTCCCTTTCTGGTTAGAATATAACTTTTTTTCTTTCAAGTCAACAAGTATCAATCTAATATCACACCATCCTTTTATACTAAGCAAAAAAGATTTGGAGAAATTAAATTTTTTTCCGAATCTAATCGCTTCTTCGGAAAAACCAGAAGCAGATATTAATACTCCGTTTAAAATAGTAGACATAGTTTCTACTGAGGGATTAACCAATTCATTAATTAAAGATTTTATAAATTTTGAAAAATGTTCTACTTCGCTCTTATCTCCCATTCCTTTTAGGGTTTTAACTACCGCATATTCTTTAGTATAGTGTTGATCAATTTTTATCTTTTTAGTTAAAACTTGACGAAAATGTTCGGTAGAAGATTTAGCAAATATATCTACCCTTACGTTTAATATCTCTTTGTTTCTCTCTACATCATAATAATACTTATAACGTTCTTCTAAATCTTTTAAATATTCATCTAATTTGTCTATTATGTTTTCTTCCACTTTTTCACCTTAAATATATAAAATTTCTAAAAACAACTACACCCATTTATATATTCGACAAAAAAATAAAAACTCCTTCTTTTTTCTAAAAATAATTTAAAATTTTTCTGATTTAATTTAAATTTAGACTATGCTATAATAATTAAGAGTGTTAAGATGTTATTTTGCTTAAAACATTTTTTCTTTTTATTTATAAATTTTTAAGGAGGCATTAAAATGAGTCCTGGTTTTTTTGAAAAATTATTTGGAAAAAGAGAAGAAGATTCCTCGGGAATGCTCTGGATTTATTCTCAATGTGATAAATGCGGAGAAAAATTTAGAACCCTTGTCAGAAGATACAACGACCTCTCTCCCACTTATAAAGATGATGGACCGGCCTACATATTAAAAAAAGAATTGATTGGTGCAAGTTGTCCTAATCGAATTAATTTATCTTTAGAATTTGATCGAAATTACCAGAAGATATCTGATGAAATCACCGGCGGACATTTCATCAAAGAAGAAGAATATAAATCTTAAATTTTACAAATTACATTCTAATGTAAAAAATTTCTTTTTATTTGCAAATTTTACAGATTACCCTTATTCACATAAAGGGGACGGTTCTATTTTTGTTATTTCCCAATTTTATAAACAGCCAAAAATAGAACCGTCCCCTTTATGCCCTTTATGCCAAAACCATATCCCCTACATTGCAACCAGCATTTTCAGCTATTACCGAACATTTTGCTTTAAATAAAAAAAATATAAGTTTATCTTCTTCTGAAAGAGCTTCGTAATTTCCCTGTCCTTTACTAATGATCAATTCAGCATTCTGATATAATTCAATAAATTCTGAAGAGCAATATTTCATTATAGTTCCAGGTGCATCTGAACCGCTGGAAGTAATTTTAGCTACTTTATTTATTCCGCAAAATATTGCATCTTCTATTAAAGCATCATTAATAATTGGCTTGCCTCGTACCACATATATTACTTGCTTTCCAAGTTCTTCTACTAATTCTTCTATTAGTAGCCTATCAAAAACTACCTCTCCAGCGTTATCAGCCAAGTAAATTATGGTGTTAACCTTATTCAAGCTTTCTTTAAATTGATTATACTTAAAGGTAGTTGAACTATTTTCATTATTAATTATGAAATTCCCTTGAAAAAGATGATCTATTTCTTCTACCACATTTAAGGAATTTTTCGCTCCGTAATCGATAATATTACCGATTATAGATAATTTTACGGCAGTTAAAAGCCTATCCTCCGAATTATTTATTTCTTGTTTTAATTTAGGGTAAAGTTTCAAGGCAAATTTATTACTATTTTCTTTAATCTCTTTAAAAGGGTCTTTTACACCGGATATTTTTCCGACTAAACTATATATCGCTCTTCCCATCTCCGGTGGAGCTGTTTCTAAAGAAAAATTTGGTATTAACTGAGAAAGTTCATCAATAATCTTTTTTTGTATAATCTCATCTGCTCCCGCAATTCGAGCAGCATCTAAGGCCTGTCTGTAAAAACAGGGGATACAATCTAAATAAGTTTTCATCTAATTTATATTTACTCCTATTAATTTATTACCTTTTTCCCACATACCTTCCTAATCCAAAATAAGCTCCCTGAACA
>JAHLWV010000419.1 GCA_019057735.1 Promethearchaeota archaeon
GATTTCTTCCCCCGTAAAAATATTTTTGAGGACCAAATCCTACAATGAAAAGAGTTCTTTGCTTGTTCTCTATAAGTAGATTTAAAAATTCGGTTAGATTTTTATGATTAAGACCGGATTGATGGAAGATTTTATCTTCATCGATTTTTTTAACTTCCTCGACTAGATTGGTGTAATTATCGACATATTGGCTTATAAAATGTTCATCATTTGCTCCTGAAGTCACTAATTTATTTAAAACATATTTTGCAATCAGAAAATCAGTACCAGGATATGGTTGTAGAAACAAGTCAGCGCTTTCTGCTAGTTTAGTTTTTACTGGGTTCACAACGATTAATTTCGAACCATTCCTAATTGCTTTCTTAACTAGGAAGTGGGCGTGATTATTTCGATCCGCTAGATTACTTCCCCATACTATAATTAAACGATTATTGGGGTTAACTATTTGAAATGGATTTGTTGTAGAATAGTTTCCGAACATTCTTCCTAACGCGAAACATCCCGCTTCATTGCAGGTACCTTCACTTGTTAAGGTTGCTCCAAGTTTATGAAAGAATCGATATGGAGAATACATAGAAATCAAACCACTATTTCCAGCATAGTAAGCTGCCAAAATAGAAGAAGATTTATATTTTTCTTTAACAGCGGCAAGTTTAGCTGAGATATGATTTAATGCGTCTTCAAGACTGACAGAAGTAAAGGAATTTGAACCTTTAGAGCCTGAGCGTATCAATGCATTTTTTATTCGAGTAGGATGATAAAGCAGTTTTTCTCTGTTATTTAATTTCGGGCAGAAAAAGCCGTTAGTAAAAGGATGCTCCTTTAAAGGTTTGGCGGCTATAAGTTTTTTTTCGGGAGCTTGATCGTTCCACGCTCCTACAAATACACATGACCCATAACAATCTTTGGAGCAAGTTCCATACCTTTTTGTTAGTTCAAAATTATTACTCAAACTTTTAAGCGCCTTACTTATAAGTTTTTAGTCACTCTTCTAGTAAATCGTGCAGCACTAAACCAGATAAAAGCTTTGGATCGAACCAGGTTGACTTTGGAGGCATAACCCCTCCAGAATCAGCAATCGACTCCAGATCTCTTATATCGACGGGGAATAAGTTGAAGAAAATGTCATTTTCCTTATCTGTAATGTATTTTTCCATAATAGTTGGATCTTGAATACCCCCTACAAAAAAGATGTTTTCATCAGCACGAACATTTAAAATTCCTAAAATTGGCTCCAAAACCTTATCTTGAAGGATAGCTACATCTAAACTATCTCGCTTTGAGTTGAAAAGTTTATCTTTAACAATCAATTCAAACCATTTTCCTCTGATGCAAATAGCAAGTGTATTTTTCATATCCGGATTGAAAGCTCTATTAACTTCATTAATTTCAAAGATTTCTTCTAATTTCTCTATGAAGTCATCTTCATCATCCCTTAATTTCTTGATTACGCGATTGTAAGGTAAAATCCGTATTTGATCGTCTGAAGCCACATAAGACAGTAAATATTGCCATGGCGCATCAGTATTTTCGGTATTATTTCCAATTTTTAATTGATGTTTGCGATACTCTGCTGCGCTCGCTGCACGATGATGCCCATCTGCGATATATATTTTTTTATTTTCGAATAAATTAGCTAACTTGTTAATGATTGTAGAATCAGTTTCTTGCCACAATATATGACGATACCCATATTTTTCGAAATCGAATTTCGGTTTCCCTTTTTTAATTTGCTCAATTATTTTATTTATCTCAGAATCGGCTCGAAAAACTGACCAAACAAGGCCAGCGGCTACATTTGTGGTCTCAATATGCCTAGTCCGGTCTTTAAGTGGTTTTTCTCGAGTGTGTTCGTGTTTTACGATATTACCTTTATCGTAATCGTCAAGAGCTACCCCCATGATTAACCCTTCTTGATTAAACTCGGTAGATTCTTGACGGTAAACAAAAATACAGGGATTTTCTTCTCGGACGATGATATTAGACTCCTTAAATAGCTCATAAGCCGATAAAGCATTATGATATAATTCATCTCCTTCACCATCAGGTAAAATCAAATGAATGAGCGAATTGCTGTTCCTCTTTAATTCTTCCTCTTCTTCTTTTCCTATTACATCGTAAGGATTTGTGGTAAATTCGATTGCGTTATTTGGACAATAAGGACTTAGAGTAGATATTCTAACCATATGATTTAGAAGTTATTAACTTATAAATTAGTTTCTGTTAGCATAAACACACACGAAATATTCTATCTTAAAGGAGATATTCAAAGTTAATTAATAAGTAAACTCAATCTGAAACGATATTACCTTCAATTTTTAATAAGCTTTTTTTTAGATTGGTTTGCCAATCTTTATCCATTTTCCCCATGAACCCACCAAGCGTTCCATCTTTTTTTATCACCCGGTGACATGGTATAATCAAAGGTAAAGGATTATTCCTAAGAACCCCTCCTACAGCGCGGTAAGCTTTTGAATTTATTATTTTTGCTAAGTCTGAATAAGTTGATGTATCACCAGGTTTAAGTTTCAGAAGAGTTTTTAAAACCTTTTTAGAAAATGGAGTATTGAATTTATCATCGAGATCAAAAGAGATACCCATTCCTGTTAAAGCTTTGAATAAATCTGTTTTACCATCTTTTAAGTATGCGTTGATAGTATCTCGCATCTCTAGTAAAATGGAATATGCTTTTTGATCATTTTTTTCAGCCAATTTTAGCTTATTATCCTTCACATGCTTTAAAATATCAGAGTCATCTTTAAAAAAATCGATCTCTTTTAGTTTTATAATGTTTTGAGTCCTCTTATAGTCGTAAAGAACAAATATATATGGTTCAATAACTTCTGGTTTAAAGTAATAAACGGGAATATCAACTAACCTCTACTTCTTTAAATATACCAATTTCATAGGTAGATACAATATACCTATCATTTCGATAAGTATATAAAATGAATCTATTATCTCAATAATAAC
>JAHLWV010000420.1 GCA_019057735.1 Promethearchaeota archaeon
TGAGAATCTTAAATCATTGAAAATTCTAGATTTAAACTTTAATAATATTGAAGAAACACCCGATTTTTTGGGTAAATTAGAAAAAAATGGCTTAATAATTTATAAATAGTTGAGGGATTTACATTACGAGACGCACACCGACTAAGATTTTTGACGAATTTAATAAAAAAATAATAGATAAATCGTCAGCATTTAAACAACTAATCGCATTAATAGAAAATAGTACCAAAGTTAAAGATCGCTACGAAAGCCTTCAAATTTTAAGAAATATTGGGGATAATTTTGAAAATACTGGCGTAAAGAAGGAGGAGATTTTTAGTTTCTTTGAAAATTTACTTATTTCTGACTCAAATGAAAAAATCAGAAACGAAGCTGCTCTTATTTTGCGGCATAAATTTAAAGATAATGCTCTTGAGCCACTAAGATGGGCTCTTCATCACGAAGAATCTCAAACTTGTTTATATACCATTTTTGATTCGTTAATAGTTATAATTGACGACTTAGAAACAAGAAACGAGCGCATTGCAAAACTAATTTTGATTCGCGAGATAAAACAAATTGATGATAAAGATTTTAAAATTGGCTTTGAGACTTTAAGTTTTGCCAAGGGCGCGAAATCATTTACTCATATTGAATTAGCTGACATTTTGATTAATTTTTTCACATTGATTTACTTAAAAAAGACTTATTGGAGATTGAAGTATACCATTGACGAGTGTAAAATTGTGGAGTTAGATTTTATATTTAAAGGATTGACAAAATTTCCCTCAATAAAACACCTTAAAGCTCTTAAAAAGCTTACTCTAAGATACAATCAAATAACAGAAATTCCAGAGTGGATTAACTCTTTAAATTCGTTAGAATATCTTAATTTAAATGTAAATAATATAAATAAAATTCCTGATAATATAGGTAAGCTTTTTAAACTTAAAGAATTGTTACTTTGGAAGAATGAACTTCAAGATCTTCCAACCTCAATTTGTTCGTTAAAATTATTAGAGCATTTAAATTTAAGATTAAACCAACTTACCGTATTGCCTAATAACCTTGGAGATTTAGGAAACCTTAAATCTCTAAATCTTCACGATAATAAATTAAGTTATTTCCCAGAATCTCTGTCATCTCTAAAATATTTAATATCGCTGAATTTAAGTTGGAATTTATTAATTACCCTCCCTTCTTCAATAGGTCACCTATTATCATTAAAATCGTTAGACCTTGAAAGAAATGAGTTGGTAAGCGTCCCATCCTCAATAGGTTCACTTGCTTCATTAGAAATCTTAAATTTGGGAGACAATAGATTAGAAACGATCCCTGAAACAATTGGAAATTTAAAAAACTTGAAAAGCTTAAACCTTTCTAGGAACAAACTAACTATACTTCCAGAATCAATCTCATCTCTTGTTTATTTAGAAGAATTATATTTAAGAGAAAATAATATTAAAAATTATCCCTCTTTTTTGAAGAAATTAGAGGAAAAGGGGCTCCAGATTTATATTTAACAAAAAGACTTTTTTCTTTATTGAGCTTCATACAAATCTTTAATTTCATCGACAGTAGTTACATCCTTTTGAGCCTTTTCTGGTCGAAACCGTAGAAAAACGGGAAATCTCAAGGACAATCCTAAAGAGGGAAACTTATCGCTAATAGTTATTTCATCTCCCATAATTTCGATCGCTATTTCCGGTTTAAACCATTGATCTGGTTTATCGTTACACATCACATTTTTAGGTTTTTTATCTACTTTGTACTGCGACATTTCTTTCATTAATTTTTCTAAAATTTCGTCTGTCCAACCTGAAGCAACGCGAGTAAACGCTTTGAAAGAATCGTCTTCAGGATCGTAAACCGCTAAAATATAAGCGCTATAAACTCCTTTTCTACGACCTCTACCATATATCCCCCCTATTATTACGCAATCTATTGTATCGCTTAGTTTTCCCCCTTCTAAACCCTTTAGTTTGATCCAGAGAAAACCACGATTCCCTGCTTGATATGTAGAATCCTCTTTAATAGATTTTGCAATAATTCCTTCCGTTCCATTATTTCGTGCTTCATTAAAAATATCTAATAGTTCTTCTGTTGTGTTTATTAAAACGGATTTAACTAAATGTATTTCGTCCCTTTCCTTCACAATTTCTTCTAATTTTTTTCGTCGTTCAAGGAATGGTTTTTCTATATAGGATTCGTCTTCAATTTTTAGCAAATCAAATAAAAATAAACTGACAGGAACTTCTTTTGAAACATC
The DNA here is from genome assembly GCA_019057735.1 of Promethearchaeota archaeon. The sequence goes on from JAHLWV010000420.1 coordinate 2,249, forward strand.
TTCGACGTCATATTTTCTCCTTCTTTTACTTAAAACTTGAAAGGGAAGCATTTTTTCGTAAAAAGCATCCATAGCTACAATCTCTCCTTCTATGATAGCGTTATTTACTTTCAAATTTTCGCGTACAATTTGACAAACATCTGGATACTGTTTAGAAATCTCAAGTAATCGCCGTGAAAAGAGCAAAACATTATCTCCTTGCTTGTGAATTTGTAATCTCTCTCCGTCTAATTTATATTCTGCTATTAAAGGTGAACCTGTTTTTTCAATAATTTCTGCATAAGGAACTCGAGAGGCAAGCATACTTCGAATTGGAATACCATAACTGATACTAATCTTTTTTACTTTATCTATACCTTCTTCTGCTAAAACATTTGTAATATCTCCCAAATCAGGATGCAAATTATAGGCTTTTTCGATATATACTCTATTCTTTTTAACACCAGTAAATCCTAAAGCTAATCCATCAATAATTGTTAAAGTTGATACACCTACTCTTAGAGTTGATGTAATTATGCGTAATAGATACTTAATCTCTAAAGGAGAACTTTTACTCATTAAACCTCTTAAAATTCCTAATTTCACATCCTGTGATCCTGTTCCTTTACTTAAGGCAATTTTCTGTAAAGCAGAATATAATTCAGAAATCTCTAATAAAGATTCACTATGTTTATCTTCAAAATCAAATAGAGATTTTTGTTTTTTCTTTTTTGTTAATACTAA
>JAHLWV010000421.1 GCA_019057735.1 Promethearchaeota archaeon
TTTCTTCTAACCAAGTGAGAAGGTCAGCATCAAAGAAGACATGAGTATAAGGCCAAGCAATTCTAATCTTCTCATCAGGTACACCTGCTATCCCATTCTTAACATTGTCTAAAGCAGAATCACGTAGCCATTTGGTAGCTTTAACAGCATCATCAGTGCCACCACGAGTCACCATGGAAAGAAAGTTCCCAAAACCCGCTTGGCTCGGTACTGGGCAAGGAACCGTTTTTAAAAGTTCGTTAAACTCTAATATATATTCCCTTGATTGATTCACACTTTTCATTGTTTTTTGGAGATTTTCAGGATCTAACTTCTGCTTTGTTTCTTTTTCTAACCATAATATTAAATCTTTTACTTGCTTTACCATATATGCAATAGTATTTTCATCATAAAACTCGTTATCTTGTTGCTCATAAGCCCAATAAGGGACATCTATACTATATGCAGGGACTTTAGCTAAATATTCAAACACTTGATAAGTCATGGCAAGAGAATTACAAGGCGTTGAAAGAAAGAATAGTAAATCAGGAATTGGCGAGGCACCTTGCATAAAAGAACCAATCAATGGTCTTTGAGCATTACAGATTGTTGGATTGTCTCCATATCCAATCTGATTGCTAAAATCTATAAAAGGTTCATTAAGATTTAACGGGGCTAATCCAACACTAAATAATTCCTGCATAAGAGGTGCTAAGTTCATTGCATGAAATAGCTCAGGACCATAGTTAAACGAGTGCATTATAACCGGTTTGCCTTCTTTCCTTGCCTTAGGGAGGTCAAGGAAGAGATTAAATAATAATTCGAAAACTGGTGTAAATTCTTCATCTTTCATTTGATTTAGAAATCCCAAATACATCATTTTCCACATAGCAAGATCCTTCCCGCGAATACTTCTTCCGAGTTTTTTATATTTATTAATTATTTCTATATCCATATTTTTCACCTCGCTTCTAAAATTTCTATAAAGGTTTGAACACGAGTTTTCATAGCTCCAGCACCGCTTAACACATATTCTCTTTCTAAATCAAGAAATGGAATACCTTCTTCTTTTAATTTGTCCCTAAGCATGAAAATCTCAGCCCACCATATCGCACAGAACTTCATTCTTTGAAAAATTACTCCATCAACATTAAACTCTTTAATCATATCCATCATAAATTGAGCTCTTTTTAAATGTTCACCAGTCATACGAGGACATGAGATTTTCGTCAAATAACGCTCTCCAAGAGCATCAAGAGGACTTGAAGTTTCATCAACCATATCCCAAAAATATCGCGTTCCTATACAATTAGAATCAGTGACTACTAATCCGCCGAGTTCTTCTATAATTTGTAAATATTCTGGTTCGTCAAGCATGCTACCTATTATCATTATTCTCGATTTATAATCAGGAATACCCTCTTTATTCTTAATCTCCTCAAGTTGCTGCGTTAATAAAGCATTAAACTCATTTCTAGGAATAGAAATTCCTGCTGAAATGATATTTAGTACATCACTACCTGTAATAGGAGGGGAATCATGTTTTCTGAGCTCATATATCTCTTTAAGCAATTTACGAGAATTGTTATATAATCTAATTGTATCGCCTAACTTTTCATCAGTAATAGTAGTATTGAAATTTTTCTCAATACTTACTTTAAATTTAGAGAGCTCATATTTAAACCAATCTAATGTAGTTTTATTGATATTACCGGGAACTCCCATGATGTAATGATAAGGAAACGGAGCCTTATATCTTATATTATCGTAAAGTCTTCTAACTTGGTCGCAGCAATTACACGAAACAATTCCATCAAGATAACCAAATTCTTTTCTATTGGCTTGCTCAAGACAACATCTTGTATAACTGCACATTGTAGCGCTTAAATAAGCATCCGCCATTGGTGTATCAGTACAATTTCTTGCTCTAACCCTGATCGGTAAAATATCTGCAGCGTAGATAATCTCTTCGGGAATATAAGAACAAAAATATCCTAATACTTTTTTTCCTTCATTTTTCCAGCTATTAATCCAAGGATTTGTAAGTTGAGTTGCTTCCTTAAGTTGCTCTAAAATAGGCATAATCTTAACTCCATCTAAATTTTATTAATTCTGTCTCTCTAATATAATTATTATTTTTGGGGTTTACATAAAATAATAATTTAGTATAAATTATGCTGTTTATGTTTAAAAGCGTATGTTTTTCAAACTAGTAGATAATTCAATAGGCAATTTAATAAATAAAAAGAGTTAGTAATAATTGATGCAAAATCAACGGTTGATACAAAGACTTAGGGACTTTTTCAACAAAGAATACGAAAGTGGAAAAAATCTGATTACTTATCAGAAAAATTTTGACTATTACAATTTCTTTAGTAAATTTGATATTGGAGTTAAATTAGATCATTTTAAAGAAGTTATTCTTCAAGAGGAAACCGGATTAGAATTAGGGGGCATAAATAAAAAATCTTTTTTACTTGTTTTTCCGATTCATGAATTAGAAACCCTTCATGACGGAAATATTACTCTATTAGGTCAAGAGATTAAAGCAATAAAGGAATCCTCTATTGATTTTGGATTATTCATTTTAATTGGAGTCAATAAAAGTGAAATAGAAAATGATGAATTAAGGCAATTATCTTTTATCTCCAATAGTATTGAGGGTTTTCTAATAAGAACAATTCCTCGGAGATTTTGGTGTAGAATAAGTTCCAATGCATTACAACGTAATTTTTCTTTTGAATTTTTAGGAAATGCAATCTTTCATCTTTATCACCAAAAATTTGGAAATTTGATCAAAGCTATGGAAATATTCTTTATCAACACATATACAGATTCAATAGGACATTTCAAAGAAATCTCTTCCGAAATAACAGCACAATTTGCCAAGAAATGGAAAGCCAAAATCGAAGATTGGAAAAAAAGGATTGACTGTGAATATGATTGGGGGTGCCAAATTTGCCCTTATCGAGAAAATTGCTATTATGTAAA
>JAHLWV010000422.1 GCA_019057735.1 Promethearchaeota archaeon
AAAAAAATGATTGATTATAATAAAGAATTAAAAAATCTATGCGATAACGAATATTTACCCAATATTTCCAAAAGATAAAAAAAAGTTAGTTAATTTGGAATGTTATTTTTTTTAAGAATCCAGTTATCAATTAGAAAGTTTTGAGAGATATCGTTTGAAGAATCGTAATTGGATCGGATTACCGATTTAGGAATCCAAATTTCTTTATCGTTACTAAATTGGATAAGCAACGCTTTTTCAGTCTCTCCCTCTATCATTCCATTTATTTGACTTACATCGTTTTCATTATTTTCGATGGATTCTTTAACCACAGGTAGTGCCGTGGTGTCATTAAATTGATTTCTTTGTTCATTTACTTTTGGACTGCTAACAACAGTTTTTCCTGAGGGCATTTTTGAAATCGTAGCAAACTCTATTTTTTCTTCCAAAATGTGTGCCAATAATAGCCGGAAAATTACCGTTTGAGAAAAATTCAGCATTTTGGAGTAGTTACCAATATAAATCAGAAGTTTTTTCTTAGCCCCGTCTTCCCATTTGAAAGATATCTGAGTCTTCACATCGTTAAAATTATGATAGCTAGACCAGGAATCGCTATTTCGTTGTAATACATCAAGAATCATAACTATTTCGTCTAAGTTACATTTTATCGTCTTTCCTTCTCCTAAAGATGGTTTTTCCCACGAACCATCTGGTTTTTTCTTAATACACTTAAAAAAGATAAACGAATCCGATTTTGAAGAGCTAAGAAGCGTTAGTCCTGTTGACTGTCCGAAAAAGCTTTGACTATGTTTTTCTACCATTTTTATCACTTTTTGTAGTTTTAATTACTTTTTTACTGAATACAGTTTATTGGATTTTTAAAATTCTAATTTTATTTAAAGAAAAATTTTTCGTGTCAACCTATCTGATATTAGTCTATTAAATACATTCTCAATATTGACAGAAGAGTAAATATGAACATGAAAAGAAATTCAAATTCTCTCAACATTAATATTAGATTAAAGTTTATTTGTTAATACTCATCAAGATTATCTTATACTTAAGGGGAAAGTTATGGTTGACCTAATAACAATAGTGATAATAATTATAATTGCTGTAGTAATGGGATTAACAGACTTTTTCGGCCATAAAATTTCTAGTTTAATTGGGGAACATCGCGATGCTGTTCTGAGTTTCAGCGCTGGATTGCTTATTTCACTATTATTTCTGATTTTAGTACCCGATGTTATCATTAAAGGAGTTACTGAACTTTTATTTTTTTTCATGCTGGTTGGTTTTCTACTAATGCATCTTGTTGAGAAATATATATATAGGCATATAACGGATAAGCAAGAACTATTAGAAGACCTAAAAATAGTACACATTATTGGATTTGGTTTAGATAATTTTTTGATAGGATTCATAATTGCATCATTAGTCGAATTAGATTTTTCCGTAGTCATCACTTTATCAGTTCCGCTGTTTCTGCAGATGTTAACCTCCTCCATCTCCTTGGATTCAATAGACACTCGGTTAAACGATAAATATAGCAAAATAATTCTTTCTGTTTTACCTATAGCGGGTGCTATTTTAGGAATTATATTAGAGCTTGATCACTTGTTAACAAATTATGTACTGGCATTTGTTTTAGGAATACTATTTTATATGATAATTCGAGACGTCCTTCCTCATGGAAGAAAGGGAAGCTCTGTTTTATTTTTTGCCGGTAATTTAATTACAATCTTTTTCTTTTTATTTCGAATTCACTGGTAAATGTGAGACTTTTTGTGAGAATTCAAGAAATTGAAATACAGTCCAGTTATATTAGTCAGCTGAAACAGATTTAATAAAAAGAACATTTTTCTTGATACTCCATTTAGATGAAAGAAATTTCACTCCTAAGTACTCCAGCAGAATCATCTTTTCATAAAACCATCAAACTTCTCTTATACAAGCATTTATATGAAAATGATGGATCAATTGTAAAAAGATCACTTGAAAAGTACTTTGGCAACCGTTATGCTGATGTATATTTTAAACTTGATACAGGCAAAGAAGTTGTTGTCGAAGTTCAAAATTCCAAAATTTCTGTCAAAGAAATAATTGCGAGAACGAAGGACTATAATGTAAAGGGGATTTTCGTCCTATGGATATTGTATGGGGAAGGAAAATGCGTAGCAACTTCTAAAAGGCCGATAGATGAAAAGTTGATAAAGATAAGTTTAGCAGAAAATTATTTACATCGAATGTATGGAGGTCGCGTTTATTACGTAAACTTAGATATAAGAAGAAATAAAGCGTCATTAAAAATGCCTTTCGCACTCCACTATTCTAAACCAATAAAGAAGAAAAAGCAAGGTTTGTTTAAAAATCGATACGATAGTTATTTCCTTCGTGATTCCAATTATACAACAATTCCTAGTTGGAGTATATTGTGTACAGATTTCGCAGGATTTAAGATAGCCCGTTTTTACGATAAAAATATTAAATCGATTCTAAAGGAGAATATATTTAATTTTTATAAAATCGTGAATAAGGGAAGCACTGATGATAAGAAATTCGTTCGAGGGGTAATTAAAAGTTTTAAAAAGAAATACGGGATGTTTTTGATATATAATTCGATTTTGGAATTAGATTTGGAAAATAAGATTGTACTTTCTCGAAAAATTTTTGCGAAAATTAAAAATAAAACCAATTTATAATTCTTATTATTATTTTTGATTATAGCTATAATAATCGCTAAAATTCAATTAGACTTTTATTAATCCTACCACTAATGCAACTTAATCATCCAGAACGATTGTAATTTAGATTTTCCTTTTTGTCCTATGAAAAGATAGATATCTTTATATAGTTACGTAATTAATATTACAATAGAATTGGAAACCATGATTAATAATATATTCTTATACCTAAGAGTCTACGGACTCAATACCTCAACCCTTAACCCTGTTATTAGATAAATACATCTCCTCTTTTT
>JAHLWV010000423.1 GCA_019057735.1 Promethearchaeota archaeon
ATTCATGAAAGCTAATTTAAAGCAAATTCTTAAGAATTTAGTACAAATACCTACGGAGAATCCACCAGGGAAAACCGATGAAATCATTAACTACCTAATCACGGATGTACTTAGGGAGTCTGACGGTTTTCATAATGAGGTCATGAATTATAAAAAAAAAGGTATCGAGCTAAAGAACCTTATAACAAGAATCGGAACTGGTAAGGAGAAGATAATACTGTCAGGGCATTTGGATGTTGTACCGGCAGGTGAAGATTCACAATGGAAGTATCCTCCGTTCTCTGCTGAAATTATTGATGGAAAAATGTATGGTAGAGGGGCATGTGATATGAAAGGAGGATTAACCATGCTTATTGGAACAATAATAAATTTAAAAGAATATCCGGAATTATTAGAAAATTACACAATTTTCTTTTTAGCTAGTGCGGATGAAGAATCTGGTATGACTGGAGCGCATAACTTTGTTAGACAGGGTTTTATGAAAGATTCTGTTCTACTTATAGTTGGAGAACCAACAAATATGAATATAGGTATAGCCGAAAAAGGTTTATTATGGGCGGATATCCATGTTAATGGAAAATCAGGACATGCCTCAACCCCCGAACTTGGAATAAATTCTATTGAATGTACATTAAAGATTATTCCACAGCTTCATGAATGTTTAGATAATGTTGAAAATAGATTACTAGGCTCCTCTACACTAAATATTGGGAAAATAACTGGAGGAATCGCGCACAATATAGTTCCAGATAAAACTATTTTATCTGTTGACTATAGATATATCCCTGAACAAGATTTTGCGAGACTAAATAAGAAATTACGGTCGATCAATGCTTCTCCCTGTAATATAAAAGTAAAAATTACCCGTACACTCCCCGCACTTCAGACTGATATAGGAATTCCATTTTTTCAAAATTTAAAAAAGATTAATGGAAAAGAAATTATAGGTTTACCCTACGCTACAGATGCTGGTGTTCTCATTCAAAAAAAGAATGTAATTCCATTTGTAATCTATGGACCAGGAGACCCAAGGGTAATCCATAAACCGGATGAATATATAAAAATAGAAGATGTTATAAAATCAACAGATTATCTATCTCAAGCTCTAATACAAACTTATTTAGAAAAATAGAATTTATATTTTTTTTACAAATTTTTCAATCCTATCCATCGCTTCTTCAAGCTTTTCTAATTTCGTTGCATAAGACATTCTTAACATATATTTTGAGTAAGATCCAAAAATATTTCCTGGAACTATTGCGACTGCCTGATCTTTCATTATTCTTTTCGAAAATTCAGCACCAGTTAATCCAAACTCGTTGATTTTCGGCATAACGTAAAAGGCTCCTTTTGGCTTAACAACTTCAAAACCCAATTCAGTTAATCGATTGTAAGCCAATAAACGTCTTTCATCAAAACTCTTTAAAATTTCGTCAAAAAAACTACTGTCCATCTTTAAAGCCTCTAAAAAACCATATTGAGCGGCATGGTTTGTGCCTGCTACGGTATATTGGTGATATTTTTCCATTGTATCTATTATTTCCTTACTTGCAGCTACATACCCTAATCTAAATCCCGTAGCAGAATACAGTTTCGACATCGCGTTTATAGTGATCGTCTGTTCAAACATATCTTTTAACGAAGCTGGACTCGTGTGCTTAGAATCGTCATAAAGGTAGTTTTCGTATACTTCATCGGAGATTAAATATAAGTCGTGTGTCTTAACAATTTCAACGATCTCCTGTAATTCATTTGTACTTAACGAATATCCGGTTGGATTGTTAGGTGAGTTTATTAAAATCGCTTTAGTTTTATCAGTAATTGATTTCTTTATTTTGTCAATATTAGGACTAAAGTCGCTTTTCCTCTCGATTTCAACTACTCTGACGTCAAAAAAAGCACTCAAGTAGAAATACGAGATAAAATTTGGAGAGGAAATTATAATCTCATCTCCAGAATTAAAAATGGAGGCAAAAGCAAGATTAAGAGCTTGGGAACCACCGTTTGTAATAATAATATTATCTTTCCAAGCTGTTTTAATGTTATTCACGGATTTTAATTTGGTTTCAAGCTGTTGTAATAATTCGGGAATACCTTTCGTAGGAGCATAATATGTGATTTTCTCTTTTAAGGCATTAATATTCCCTTCTATTGCGGGTTGGGGTGTGGAAAAATCCGGTTGCCCAATCCCTAAGCTTATAACATCTGATCGTCCCGCAGCAAGGTCAAAAAGTTCACGTATTTTTGATTTTGGAGCGTTTCTTATCTTGTTTGATAATTCTTTCATTTTTACCATTTATAAAAACAATTTATAATTATAATAATGATTAGTAATTTAAAAGAAATTGAAATGGAGATTTCTTCTTTGATTAAATATCCTTATATCTTTTCTCCATAATTTCGTAAAATTTGGTATACCAGACTTTTAAAGGCTTCTTCAACATTTTTTCCTAATTTAGCACTGGTTTCAACAAAAGCACTTGCACCGATTTGTTTAGCTAATTTTTCTCCCTCTTCTCTACTAACGACTCGTTCTTCTTCTAGATCGACTTTGTTGCCGATTAAAATGTAAGCGCCCTCTTTTTTCACATAGTTTTTGAAATCTTTAAGCCATTTAGATTCAATCGTAGTAAAACTCTCGTGACGAGTGACATCATACACGAGTAGACTCCCAACACACCCTTGAAAATACATACTTCGGATTACATTGTATTTCTCTTGACCCGCTAAATCCCACATTATTAATCGAACTTTAGCGTTGACCTCTCCTATATTAACATCTTTTCGGATTATATTTGCGCCGAGAGTTGGTTTATAGTCTTCTTGGAACGATCCCTCCACAAATTGGTTAATTAATGAAGTTTTGCCTACTGCACTCTGTCCAAGAATTGTTATCTTGAATACATATTCCTTAGCTTCGGTGGAAAATTCTTCTGCTGGCAATTTTAATAA
>JAHLWV010000424.1 GCA_019057735.1 Promethearchaeota archaeon
TGGTGGGATATTATAGTGCGTTTTACACTTGGGGCTCGTTCTTCGGATTTTTCATACCTCTTATTTTAGTTAGCGTCCTCTCATATATTCCCATTTATTATCTCCACAAAAAAAATGTTATAAATCTAAAATCCTTCCTAATCTATCATTTCTTTTGCTCGAGCATCATTGTTCTGACAGTTTTTATATTTAACTTCTATTTAATTGCTGATTTATTTTCAACAATCTTAAATTCGTTAATCGTGCTTAATATACTTTACATATCTATTGCGTGTTTCTACATTTTGAAGTTGGGAGACAAAATAGACGTAATTTCTCATGAAAAAATTATTGTTATTGAAAAGTATATTAGTTATTTAATATTGTTAGAAGTTTTCTTCATAATGTTCGCATTCTTTAGCCAACAACTTCAATTGGACCCAATTTTTTCAGCATACATATCCATCGTTCTTATTTGTTTGATTATTAATTTTTTTACCAAGAAGAGAATTCTATTTTCAGAAAAAATTTCGAAGGGAATTAATATTGTAACTTTGTTTTTCACTAGCATCCTCATCTCCTTTTATCTATATTTGTTTATACCTACTTCGGTTTACACATATATTATTCCTCTGCTGATCTTAGTTATAACACTGTTATTACCTCTGCTTTATTCCTTAAATAAGAATGTTTTCACCAGCTTTGTACAGAAATTGTTAACAATAGACAGTCTAGTCATATCGGGATTAATAATTTCGCTTCCTTATATAATAGGATTAGATTTTATTAGATTAGGTATAGCTGTAGATTATTATATAATCAATAGTTCGGCAATTGCTTTATTTTTTGGATTTTTAGTTTTTCTAGAATATCTTTTTGATAAATCTAAACTTAAAGAATCCTATTTCGTTTCTATTAAAACTTTCCAGATTATCACATGGGTAGTTTTATCTCTTGTTATATCTACGAAGATTTTTGCGGTTTTAAACTCTTTCACTAGTAATTTTGGATTCAATATCAGTTGTGCTTCGTTATTATTTTTAATTTTGAATCTGATTATTTTAATTCCGCTTGAAAATCTCAAGCAGAGGATATTTGAAAACGATCTAAGTAAATATGATTATTACAGAATCTACAAAATATACGAATACACTAAAAACATATCTTATTTTTTCATCGAATTTACGATAGCTTCGCTTACTATTTTTCTGGTTCCATTTCCTGTAATTTATTCACTTCTTCAGCTTCAAGAGTCCCTACTATTAACATTAACTACATATGTTGGAATCTTTCTGTTAACTTACCTAGTAGTATCAACTATCAGTCGCTACTTATTCGAAATTGAATTTTCAAGACTCAGATGGGTTTTTGATATATCCGCATGGTTAATAATTAAATTTCTATTGTGTTTCTATATTTTGATATTCCCTGCCCAATTATCTCTTATACAAAGGATTGGTTTACCTTTACTAATTGTAATCTTCCTCAGTCCTATTACTATTTATTATCTGAGAAATAACTTTTTTATCTCTGATGATTCTCTAACACTTTGCAAAAGACTCATCTATTATACATTCTATTTTATTTTAATTATTATATTCAGCGAATTGTATTGGAATTCCAGTCAAATTTTTCCATTTTACAGCACAAATCAACCACTACGACTTTTAATTTTATTCTGTGGTATTTATTCGTTAATCAATTATTATCTGGTTAAATACAACGATAGAATTGAGAATGTGTCTGAATTCAAACTAATAAGAATATTACTAGGTCCATCACTACTGCTATTTACTTTCTTTTCTATATTTCCGAGTGTTTTCGAATATTTTGCTTATGTATTTTTTATTATTATGATTTATCTCTTTATTTCCAATAGGAATCGCAATTTTGTTTTTCGAACTATTAGCTACTTCTCACTTACCTTGTTAATTTTAGTAAAATTGATTACAACACTAAACTTTTATATGTTAATTCCTTCATTCGATCTACTCGACTTCGCTTTTTATCTTTTTTATTTCAGTTTTTCGTTAATGATTGTCTTATTCTTTTCTATTGTGTTAAACATACGGAATGTAAATGTAATTGAAAAATTCACTTTATATACTTTAATATCGATTATAACCTTTCTTTTACTACTCTACAATACCATAATTCCTTTAATATATATCATTACTTTCTCTCTGTTCTTATTTTTGGTATTAACAGGTAATTTCTACTACAAGCAAAAAAATGATATTTACAAGTGGTTCATCCGACCTGGTGTTTTGCTTATGGTATTTAACCTCATTAGTTTCCTGTCTTTCTATATTCTATTTAATAATCCATTCTTTATAGATTTTAATCCAATACTGACATTTACACTAACTTTAAGCGTTACCAGTATTTGTTATGTATGGACTTATAACAAAGCGCCTGAGAATTTCAGACGCCTTTCTTTTTATATCGCTTTTTCATCCTATATTCTTTCTATTCCAACTTTTATGTATTTTTTCTTAAATGTCTTTTTTAATTTACCTATATGGGATCCTTTCCTGTTTATTATAACCATCAATATTGGCGTCCTTCTTTTCTACTTATCAGTAGGCTTTTACTACTGGAAATTCTCTTGGGTGATATGGAAAACGGGGTGGAGGTTATGGATTATAGTTCCCTTTGTAAATTTTTATATCATCAACGAGAGTTTTACCGACGTTAATATTTATACGAACGCATTAAATTTCTTTGGGATTCAAATAAGTGGTTCATTTATAATATCTTTTACAATTTGTGTTTTGCTTTCTCTACCCTTTTGGTACACATGGATAAAAAAACATTTCTCCAGGATTCTACTAATAGTTTGGAGTTTTAGTTTGTTTTTCTTATACTGGTTTAGTCAAAATGTTTTTACTGAAAATCTTGTGATTATAAATATAGTTTTTTTTGTTTTTGCAGTATCTCTTCTGATGCCGGTGTTTTATAGAA
>JAHLWV010000425.1 GCA_019057735.1 Promethearchaeota archaeon
AATAACTAAAGAACTATCGCATTTGGATTACTTAATAGACCTATAAATCTAATTTAAACTGATTTATCTAAATATTTGGGGAATTTGATTATGTATAATAACGATGAAAAAGAGGAAATGGAAGCTGAAGCGATAAGATTAATTGACTATGCTGAAGATTTAGCAGATAGAGGAAAGGGAAATGAATCTATTGAAGAATACGAGAAAGCAGCTCAGATTCACCTTGATTTAGGAAGTTACATTAAGTTAGACGAAATTTATATTAGAATAACACAAATTATATCTCAGTTTAAAAGCAATATTCAAGCAACGTATCGCTTGAAATCAATTATTCGAAAAACTGAAGAATTAAAACTATATGAGATATCGGCAAAATTATTAATCCAGCTAGGTAATATCTCATTTCGAATGAAAGACTGGGAGATAGCTGGTGAAAGTTGGGAAAGCGCATCAAATTATTTATATGAATCAGATCCAGAAGAATTTTCTAGCTTGTCTTCAATACTCTTATTAGAAGCGGGGCAAGCACTTGAACGATCTCACATTACAAAAGATAAAGGAAAACGATTAATATTAAAAGCTGTAATGAAAATCAATGAATTTGACGAACTCTATCAGGAAGAAGAAAAACAAGCTCGAATCTTAATAATAAATAAAGAATTCGAAGCTGCGGCAGAAAAATTTTATACTATTTCTACTTATTTCAAAAAATCATTAGCTAACCTCGGCGATTTGCTAAAAGATGCTGAATCTAAAGATACTACGCTTAACACCAAGGCAAGATTCATCCATTTTGTTGCTGAATACCAAACGGTTTCAGCAATCTGTTTAATTACAACAAAAAAGGCTGATTTTAAGGAAAGAATTGAAAAACTAGGAAACGATTCAATTGAACTTTTTAAAGAATCAATTTTACTACTAAAAGATTATCTGTTTAAAATTAAAAAAGATTTTGACCGAGAAATCATACTAAGGGTCACTTTTGATACCATGTTGCTTGCTATTATTCAAAGGATAATAGGAATAGAAAGTAAGGAAATAAAATGTAGAGATTATTTGTTGGATGGAATTGAAGAAAATAAAGCTCTAATAAAACGTCTGAAAAAAAGTCCTTACTATAAAATTGTTGAAAAAATAGAAATTGCAGGATTGACAGATGCATTAAACGACTTACTGTTGATTAACTTAGGACATTTTGAAACCATTAAAAATGTGTTGATTTCGAGCTTCCAGCAGAATTAACTCTATCCTAAATTATTCGGTGAAAAGGAATATGTGTAGTTACAAATTAATAATTATTTGACTAAATTTTATATTACTAATTTTTCTTACTCCGTGATTTCCCGAGCAATAATTACAAAAAATTAAACCCGCTTCCTGAAGTTTTTTAATTTGAGCAGAAATATTAGCTTCAGTCATGTTTAATGACGAAGCAATATTAGAAACATCCATTCCATCCTTCGAGTTCTGAATCTGGAGTAAAATAAGGCGTCTTGTTGGTGAAGAAAGTGCTTTCACTACATCTTCAACAGTAACATTCGATTTTACTGAATTGTGACTATCATCAAATAATTCTAATTCTAAAACATTTTCGATTTCTACTTCATTTAAATCTGAGTCTGTTATTTCATTACTCGATAGGTTAGGTTCACTTAACTCCATAAATTATTTTCAACCCTTTACTACAATCTAAGAAGAACTTTGATCTTAGGATACATATTTACAAAGTTAACTTATCCTTATAAGTCTAATTCAATATTCATTTGATAACATTTAACTATAATAGTTACCAATAATTACAAACGATGCATAAGAAATAGTGTATAAAGAAACTTGTCAAAATTGTGGAATCAACAAAATTTCATTAGAAGTGATGAAAAAGTTTCTTAAATTGATTGATTTATCGTGTAATCGCTTTTTTTATTCATGTTTGCCTAACAATTGATCGTTAATTTTATTCAAAAAAGTGTTTATTTAAATAGAATATGTAAATAATACCTTAAAGCGAATTATAAATTTTTATACACTATTATTAATATAAAAATAATTGAGCAAAATTGCTACGCATCCTAGGATTACTTATCGGTACAAGCTTATTGAACAAAGTAAATATTTTTTGCTATAGTTATAATGATTTTCGGTAAAAATATATAAAGATGATAAATTCAGATAAATTCACATAAATATCCCACTACCAGATCACAAAATTATATTAGTTAGGTTACAATACTTACAATTGTTGCATACGATTATAAATGCATACAAATATTACTACTAATTTCATTTGAGGTGAATGCCATTGAGTAAAGATTTTGAACCAAAAAACAAAACTAAAGTTATTACAATAAGGATAGATCAAGAATTGAATGAAAATTTAGATAGAATGAAGGATAGAATGGGTATCAATAAAAATAGTCTTATAAGAAATTATTTAGAGCTTAGTAGATACTTTTTAAAACGCAAATCAACAATTCAATCATTAAATGATCGTGATTTAGTCGTAATTAAAAGGAGCTTTCTTAGAAATCTTATTGAACGTTTGGATGAAACGGATCAAATAAACTTTG
This sequence comes from Promethearchaeota archaeon, assembly GCA_019057735.1. The sequence continues at coordinate 2,568 of JAHLWV010000425.1, forward strand.
GAGATAAACTAGGAAGATTCATTAACGATATTGCTAGAATCTATGGAAAACAAGAGGATCTACAATATAAAATTGATTTTTGCGATAATCTTGGCTTTTTTAATAATTTACTTGATGAAAGCAACTTCGTGTTGATAGAAAAGAAATTTGGACCTACTAAATTTGCTGAAGCTTTTTTGTGGCGTTTATTTGAACAAAAAGAATTGAATCCTAATTACATCGAAGAAGAAATGAAAGGGAATAAAAGTTTGCGTCAAAAGTATAAAAATCAGATCAAAAAATTAGACATTTCCTCCTCCCATTACTCATATGAATTCGCAAGAATCAATAAAGAAGCTAAAAACTAAAATTAAAGCAAAATAAATTAATA
>JAHLWV010000426.1 GCA_019057735.1 Promethearchaeota archaeon
AATAACGCACTTTTTGACGCCAAATCTAATCACCTCCTACTGGGGGATAAATTAATGTAATTGTTAATAAATCGACGCCCACTACATCAATCTTTTCAATTCCCTCTAGATCCGTTGCGATCCCTTGTTTCGCCAAATTATTTATCATTTCTTTTCGCTCGTTAATAATAATCTTCAGCCTTTCGTGAGCAAGATCGTTAAACATGGACTCCAAATTGTCTATATTTAGAGCTCTATTAAGATGTTTTTTTAACTCAACTAAATTTTTACCGTGATTTTCCCACTCGGAATTCCAAATCTTATCAACTAAATCGTTATCCAATCGAGTTTCACTAAATAAATCAACTCCTAAAGGAGTTATTTCTTCCATTAAGCTTTTTGGTTCTGTATGTACAACATATCTAATTTTAACGTAAAAAATGACGGAAACCATCTTTGTCTCAGAGCTAAGAAAAGCAGCAGTTCTGCCATAAAACTCATTATCAACCGAAAATGCTTCGTTCTTTACTTTTTCTACAAGTCCAGAAACTAAGGGATTCTTTAAATTTATTCCTTCTACATCGTTGCGCGAAGCACTAACATCCATATGTGGGGTGATTAAATATCTCTCTCCAAAAATCTCTCCGATATCTTTTTGTACTTCTTTTGGAAGCGTAATCTCATAGATTGTATCATCTTTTTTTGAAGTTTCTATATTACCCTTATATAAATCAATAGCACTTTTTAAAAACGCGAGTAAAGTTTGGTCGTTTCCAATATTTTCTTCCGTTAACCTCATCCGTTGCTCAATTTCTTCTAAATTAATGTTAGTATGACCGTAAAAAGAATCGTCCATCATGGCTTTTACATTCCTTTCAGAGAAAAAAATTGAAACTAAATCGTCTAATACTTTCGAAAATTTAATCCATTTATCCATTGTTGTCTGTTTTCGCTCTTTTTTGCGTTTTGCTAATATATGGTCAATTACAGATTCAGGATCTCCGAAAAAACCGGGTACGAAACCATATGCCTTTTTAATTTCGTTTGCTTTTTTTACAAGAACTTCCAAAATGTCCATTTCTAAAGTATCTTTTAAAATTAATGTTCTAATATATACTATATCTTTAGGTTGACCAAATCTATCGATTCTACCGTTTCTCTGCTCAAGACGGTTAGGATTCCAAGTAAGTTCGTAATTTATGATTTGATCTGCTGAGAATTGTAGATCAATTCCTTCTGCCATACAATCGGTTGATATTAAAATACCTTGTTTAGCTTTCAAAAAGTTATCATAAACATCTTGTCTATGTTGGGATGCCATTTGACCATGTATGTGAAAAACTTCAATATCTTTATATTTCATTGGGCTTTCTTTTATCTTTTCTTCCAATCGTTCCTTAATATATTCAAGAGTATGAATATATCTCGTGAAAATGATTATCTTTTTAGAAATTTTAAACCTTTCAGGAAGAATGACATCTAATAATTCAATAATTTTTCTGTCGCTTTTCATTAACTCTATTGCCGATTCTTTTATCTCAATAAGCATGTCTTTTTCTTTTTTTAAATCTGCCATCCTTTTTGTTAGGATTAGTTTGTCGTTTCTTAAATCGAGCTCTTCTTCTGTTAATCTATCTGTTTCGTAACCATCCATAACAGATTGGGCAGCTTCATCTATGGATAAAAAAGAGCTCGTATCTTCAATAGCTCTATAATTTTTATTTAGAACATTATCAACTTCTTCCAAACGATTTTCAATGGAACGCTTTAAAGCGTTTGGAGAGCTAATAGCTCGTTTATGGAAGTGAAGAATGGTCCAATAATTCAACTTTCTTCTTTCTAGTGGGTCATCTTCAGATCGAGTTAAGACAAAATCAAAATATTGGTTTATTAGCTCGAAAGTCTCGTTAAATTTATCTGAAGGAGTGATATATATCTCATCAGAATCCCTATCTGGGAAAACTCTTTTTTTATACTTGCCTTTTGATATCCATTTTTGTACATCTTCGCGCCTACGCTGACAAATGTGCCTTATAGCAAGATCTCTATCAATTCGAATATTATTAGAAGAATCTTTCGAAACAATCTTGGAGTTAATCATTTCAAGTAAACTGGCGAAAGAATCCTTGTATCCATTATGTGGAGTTGCTGATAGCAGAAGAAAATGGGGAAATTTATCTTCGTTAGCTAATAATTTTGCGAAACCATAACTTTGCTTAAAAGATTTAGATTTTTCGTCGTCTGTGCCTAAATGAGGTCGCATTACATTGTGAGCCTCGTCAATAACAATCATATCCCAATCAAACTGAATAATTTCTTCTTTAACTCCTGGTCTTTTACCGTAATCAATGGAAGTAATAACAAAATTATAGTAACCCCACGGATTACCACCAACTAACAACTCTGATTCTAACTTTCTTCGATTCCTGCGAGACATGATTACGGCATCAATTCCAAAGAACTTTTTAAGAATCGTTTGCCATTGTTCTCGAAGATTTGCGGGCGTTACAAATAAAACTCTATTTATTCTCTTGCGACCTAAGAGTTCCTGTAAAATTAATCCCGCTTCAATAGTTTTACCTAATCCTACATCGTCAGCTAACAGCAATCGGACATTTTTTAAATTTAATGCCATTAAAACAGGAACCATTTGATAAGATATTGGAATGACCTTTGAATTTTGAAGGCTGATAAAGGAGGTTGTTCCGTAAATTAAGTCCAATTTAATTGCATCTAATAATAACTTCTGATATATTGGAGACCCAATAATTTCAGAGGAAGGTTTTGGAACAACAGATTTTTTAATTATTTCAATATCGGGAATTAACACTTGAGACGATGGCTGACCTGTAATATTGCTAACAGAATAATAAACAAATTTTTTCTTTACTTCTTCAATTTCTTTTTCTACTTTATGAATTTGGTCTATACGCCACAATCTATCTCGAGCT
>JAHLWV010000427.1 GCA_019057735.1 Promethearchaeota archaeon
ATATATGCGATGATGCTTTTGAAAAAATAAAATTAGATGCTAAAGGCGATCTTCCCATTGTAAGCAGGTTTGAATTCGAGAGTTTAAAAGATTGGTATCTTCAAAGAAGTACATTCTCAGATAAATGTTAAGCTTAACCCTTTTATTTTATTATACATCCTTTTTTTATTCTACACCGGCTCCTTGAGCAAAGTCTACTAAAACTGAGCGATCTTTTAAATCTTTTTTTGTAAAAGGATGTTTAAAATATTTTTGAGAATAAGCTACAACCATCTTGTTTACTTTAAACCATGGATCTTCTGGTTCGATTTTCGTTAAATCTTCTATTTTCTGATAATACGAAAGTGCATTTTTCCTCTCTCCTTTTAGATCGTTCAGTATCCCCAAAATAAGATTACTATGAGCTTCTTCATTTAGCGATTGTCTGTAATTAAACGCTTGACTTAGAACCGTTATACCTCTATCGTATTGCCCTTGATGTAGTAATAGCTTAGCACTCATCTGGTAAAAAATGATTTCTTCGGGATCGAGATCAATTGCTTCTTGAACGTAGTTGAGCATATCTTGGATAAGAGTTGGATCTTCTTCGTGTAAAATATACGCTTCGTTAAATTTTTGTAATGCCACTCGTTTATTGGGATTTAGAAATTTGTAGCCTTCAAGAAATTTCAACTCCATCTCGTAATGTTTTCCGTTCATCTCCTTTTCAAAATCCATGCCAATATATTTGTTATTACACACCGGAGCAGGACCTGATGCGACCCATAACTTTAAATCTTCGGGCGAAAATACCATGCTATTAACATTATCATCTACAGCAATAATTCCATACGCATTACGTTCTGCGTTGGTGCTGAATCTTATATGGTCCCCCATGAATTCTGCAGCTAAATTTGGGTCAATTTTACCGTAATTTTGATCGATAAGTTGGTGTAATCTTCTATAACGTCCTGGACAGCCTTCGTTGATATTGTATCTTACGACGAGGTCGATAGCTCTTTTCTCTTCGGTAATAGCCATATTGGTCATTACTAACTTATTACTCTCCATTCGTCTAATTGTAGCCTTCCCCGTGCTTACTTCTGCTGCAAATGCGTCTTTCGTTTTACCATCAGTTATAACAAACCCACCAGATATGCCTCGAGGATTTGAATTTAAAATCTCGATGGCGTCTTCTAGATTTTCTGCACTTCTTAAAAACGCATCTGTAAATGCGGCAATGCTCCACCCATTTGGCGCGATATCGTCGTATATCATATAATGTCCACACACAACTATACCCTTTTCATTCATACCCGGAGCCCATAATATAACTCCTGCCGTGCCTATTTGCACGTATTTAAAACCGTTGTCAGGTTCTACAAACATTATGTTTTGGTATTTAGGCCATTTCTCAATTTCAGAATAATCAGTATTTCTCCCGATAATAGTTTTTCCATTTAGAGTGGCATCTTTAGCGGTAACAAATGTACTACATGCTCCAATTTGTATTCCTAATTTGCTAAATGCTTTTAAGTTTTTTTTAACTAATGTAGGTGTCATAACCATGTATACAGCAGTGTGATGGTTCCCCCTAAAGATAGTTTTATAAGGTACTCCGCTACCGTCAGCAATTCCCTTTAATTGATCGATAAGGTCTCTTGGTTGAGCTTTTTCTATTGGCTTATAAACTTTCAAATTTAAAAATGCCTTTATGAACAAACTAAGTGGCGAATAACTTTTTTTTCCACGGAAAATGGGGTCTGCGTATAAATTAACAGCTCCTTCTTTTATCTCTTCACTCATCAAAATACCGTGCTGGTATCCTACTTCGTAAGGGTTGCCCTTTAGATGCAGAATGTAGAGACTATCTCTCTTTTCCATCCATGCGTCTTTATAATACCTCTTACCGCCCTCGATGCGAACTTTTCCTTCTCTAGTTGATGTTGTCATAATAAAAGTGTTAATTTGTTTTTATAATTATTATTTGAAACCTTGCTCTATTTTAATATTTCTTGCAAATTCGTTACCATCAACATTTATGTAAAAATATTGAAATATTTTCTTAGATTTTAAAGAATGTAATGATTGAAAAAGGATTTTTTACTAAACTTGATGAGCAATTTTCTTTACGGATATCTAATGACAGCAATGAAGATTTTATTAAAATTCTAGAGCTTAATGTTGCAGTTCACGGAGAAGAGATTAAAGAATACATTGAAAGAATATATAAAGAACATCCTAAAAAGAAAGATATACTATGGTTTTATATTGAAGATAATAGTACAGGTCAAATTATATCTTTGATAACTTTAATGCCACTTGAATGGAAGTTTGAAGGAATAATATTGCCCGTTTGTGAGATGGGTCTTGTAGGTACTTTAAAGGAGTATCGTGGAAAGGGATTAATTGGTAAATTGAATGAATTCTACGAGAGGGTTATGATGGAGAGGGGCTATCTTTTATCCTGTCTTAGAGGAATTCCTTACTATTACAGAGGATTTGGGTACGAATTTGTATTATCTTTAGACGAAAGATTTTCTCTTTCGCCAAATCAAATTCCGTCTATGGAGTTAAGTCACATAGATATTAGGAAAGCTTCGCGTAAAGATATAGATTATATCGAAGAAAAATATAATTCAAATAGTAATAGCTTCTTAATCTCTAACAATTTTGATACAGAGAGCTTTTACTTCAAATTTATGAACGATTCATTCGATGATAACAAATTATCGGTATATATTATCGAAGAAAACGGAAATTCAGAAGGATACTTCTTATTTGGCATGTCTTTCGACAATGAAGTATATTTTATCATTACTTCACAGCTATCCCCTCATCTGATGATAAAACTCTTGCAACATATAAATGAGTATCCTAAAAAAGAACAAGATTTGAACCTGAATGTCGCCGAATTTTCTGAATTTGGGAAATATATTATTTCTA
>JAHLWV010000428.1 GCA_019057735.1 Promethearchaeota archaeon
CTGCTTGTTTCCAACAAATGGATACCAACCAAAAGAAAGCAGGAACTCAATCTAACAACGAATTTAAAATACCAATCCTGTATTTAACTGAGTTATTCGCTCTATCCTTTGGAATGTCCCCAGACGAGCTTGGATTAAAGTTTCATCGTGCTAGACTAACGGATTTTCTCGAAAAAAACGGACTTAAATAAAATAATTATTATTTTATTACCTTCTTAATTTTTATAATTAATATTATTTCGTTATGTAATTAAAAAGCAGACTTCTTTTTTAGTTTCAAAAAGAATTTAATCAATTTAGCACATATTTCTATCACATGAAGCAAGGTATTTATTCGAATTTGAAAGGAAAAATTCCCGATTATGTGTTTGATTATAAAAGAAAATCAGATATATTACCGGAAATGGGGTTTTTTCTTGATACTCACGCGCATACAACAGCCAGCGATGGTTGGATGACTCCAGAACAATGTATTATGTGGCACATAGCAAATGGATTTAACGCCTTTGTTCTAACTGATCACAATACAATCTTTTTTTTTAGCATTACTTACAAAACATACTTCACTTAGATCAATTTAGCAAATAAATTGAAGCCATCTATCTTGTATATTCGAGAATATACAAAGGTTCCGTAGCAATCTTTAAAGCTTTCGATAAAGATATTTTTATAAGCGATATTTCGACCAAAAGCTTGATTTGATGTAGTTCCTTCATGTAATACCAAAATTTCTCCTTCCCAATCTTGCCACTTATCGTTTATTGTAATCAAGGATTCCCTGAAAATTTTTGAAAGTCTAATTGTACGTTCCTTGATTACTCTGCTATTGACTTGTTTCATATCCTTTGCTTTTGTTCCTGGACGTGGAGTAAATTTTGAAATATTGAGGATTTCTGGATTCAACCATTTTATTAAATCAATCGTTTTCGCAAAGTCATCTTCGGTCTCTCCGGGAAACCCACATATTATATCTGTCGAGATGGTTATGTAAGGAAATTCTTTCCTCAAAATCTTGAGCTTTTCTGCTATATCAGAAATTATATATGGACGATTCATTTTTTTGAGAACAGCATCGCTTCCAGATTGAATGGGGATATGTAAAAATTGGTACACTTTATCAAATTTGAACATAGAAATTAATTGATCAAAATTATCAACAATAAACCTTGGATTTAGCATTCCAATTCTTAAGAAGAACTTGTAATCCAGATGCACAATGTCTCGAATTAAATCGACTAATCTCGTGTTATTATATGTATATGTACTACAATCCTGAGACGTTAAGTATATTTGCTTAATTCCTTGTTTTAACTGATGTTTTGCATTCTCTACAATATTTATCGGATTATAACAATTTAATCGACCCCGGGCGTTTTTTACGCAGCAATAAGTACAAGAACCTAAACAACCTTCCGAAATCGGTAAAATTCCAGTAATTTTTTCTTTAGGGTGTTCGATTAAAAATGTTGATTTATCAATCGAACTTTTAGATTTAAAAACGAGATTAGTTTTTCCTGATTTGATATCTTGAAAGATTAGAGGAAGGTCGCTTAAATTATCTAAGCTAATAATAGCAGAAAAGTTTGGGATTATTTTTTTGACCACATCGATATAATTTGGTTCTATGTGTGGCAAACAACCCGCGATGATGAAATACTTATTTGTTTCTTTTTTATAAGTGTTATACAACTCTTTCAGACGAGATTTTATTTTATTTTCGGTTTGCTGCTTTACGGCACATGTATTAATGATTACGAATTCTGCGCCTTCAAGCGTTGTTTCAGTGTATCCCGATTTAAATAATACATTTGAAATAATGTTGGAATCTGCCTTATTTGACGTACATCCGTAAGTTTCTATGTAAAATAAATTCTTTTCCATATTTTTTAAAATCTGCATACTTGTTGTATATAACTATTAAAATGATATGTGCGTAAAAAGTTTTTATTAAGGAGTAAAGTAATAATTTTTTAGATCAAGATATATAACGATTTTCTTAAAATAATGGAAATTTTTTTAATTAAACTAATCTATTATTAGAATTAATATAGTTTAGTTAATAAGTGGAAAATTATGACAAAGTACATTTACTGTAAAGTTTGCGATAAAGAAATCGATCACGCCGTAAGAAAGCCTATGGAAACGTTTCAGAAAATAGTATGGGTGATTGTAACGATTGCAACAGTAGGGATCGCGGGGATTGTATTTGCTTTTTACTACATGAATAAGAAGAAGGTTTATTGCCCTACTTGTCGAGCAAAAGTAGGATTTTCAAGCAAACCACATAAAAAACCTGAGGAAGAAACGGAGCCGCTTACCACAAAAGAAAGGGTTCTCAAAAAAGCAGGGGAAAAAAAAGAAGCTAAAAAGAGAGCTGAAGAGGAGGAAGAAGAAGCGCCATCGGAAATAACCGATAAGAAAAAAGAAGATCAAACATTTTGTCCCTACTGCGGAGAAGATATAGAACCCGACGCTGTCAAATGTCCATATTGCCATTCTTCACTAAAAACACCTTATTAATTTTAATTTTTAGAATCTTATCAATCACATATGGTTTAATAATTAAATAGTAAAAATTCAAATAAACTAAAAGACATATAATATAATAAAAATTTGAAAATCTAATTTAAAATATTTAATTGTGAAAAAATTATGCCTAGAAAACCAAGAAAAGAACCAACAAGAAAAGCTAATCCCTTAGACGAGTATTCAACCTGGGATGTACGCATTGCTAAAACGATTTACTACTCAATTATAGTTTCTTCAGCAATCACAATTTTAGGTATTTGGTTAACGATTATTGGATGGTTAATAGAATCGGGTAGATGGGAAGTAGTAGCAGGTTGGGGTCCTGGCGCGGCCGCTTTAATTATCGTGGGGATTATCGTATTACATATGTTTTTACTCGTTCTATTTTATACCC
>JAHLWV010000429.1 GCA_019057735.1 Promethearchaeota archaeon
CTCCTTAACTATTACCGTAATAGGATATATATCCCTTATCTCGGATACGCTGGCGGAAAAATTTTGTAAAAATACTTTTATTTAAGTTATATTATATTATTTAAGGTTAAAAATTAATTTTATTAAAATTTATTTTAATCATAATAAATTTTTAAGATGAATCAACAATCATGAAAGTATACAATAGTCTAACATTCCAAAAGGAAGAATTTATTCCGTTAGAGTCCGGTAAAATCAAGATGTATGTTTGTGGAGTTACCGTTTATGGCTCACCTCACTTAGGACACGCAAAGTCTGCCGTTGCTTTTGATTTAATTCATAGGTTTTTAAAATATAAAGGATACGAGGTAAACATTGTTAAAAATTACACTGACATTGATGACAAAATAATCAAAGCCTCGCAAGAAAGCAATGAAGATTATAAGACAATAAGCGATCGGCATATAGGCGAATACGAGGAAATCATGGAATTGTTGAATGTTGAAAAAGAGACTCGAAATCCTCGAGCAACAGAAGTTATTGACTTAATTATCAAATTTGCTCAAGAGTTAATTTCAAAAGGTCATGCTTATGAACGGAATGGATCAGTATATTTTTCAGTTAGGTCCTTTCCCAAATATACTACTATACTTCAAAGAATAAAGGATCGCGATACTGAAAGCGAAGAAGAGGATTACATGGTTGATCAAGATACCGCATTTGGCGAAGATAAGCTCGATAAGCGCGATTTTGCTTTATGGAAAAAAATGAAAGAAGGAGAGCCGTATTGGGAAAGTCCCTGGGGTAAGGGACGTCCTGGATGGCACATCGAATGTTCAGTTATGATCTTAAATTACTTAGGAGAAAGGATTGATATTCATGGAGGAGGGCAGGATCTCAAATTCCCTCATCATAGAAACGAGATTGCCCAATCGGAATCTTATACAGGCAAAGAATTTGCTAAATACTTCTTACATAATGGTTATGTTAATGTAAACAACGAAAAAATGTCGAAAAGTCTGAATAATTTTTTTACTGTAGCTGACATTATCAAAGATTACGATCCTATGGTTATCCGGTGGTATTTGATATCGAGTCATTATCGAAGTTCAAATAATTACACTTCAGACAGTCTGGAACCCGCAAAAAAGACCTACAGTAGATTAATTAACACTATAAAGAAAGTTAACGATGCCGAATTTGGCGAAGAACCGTCTAAACAGCTTAATGATTTGGCGAATCAAATTACCGAATCTAAAGATAAAATTATTGAAGCCATGGACGACGATTTCGACACCCCCGTAGCTTTAGCTGAACTATTAACACTATTTAGAGAAATAAATAAAGCCCTATTACAAGAGGGGTTAAAAATTAATCAATCATTCAAAGACCAATTCTTTAATTACATTGAGTTTATTGAGGAAATTTTTGGGATATTTCCTTTTTTGAAATCTAAAACGCTACCTTTCTCAACGGTTGGCGACGACGAGAAAGATAACCTTATAAAAAATCTTATTAATTTGATTATTGAAACAAGATCCAAATTAAGAGAAAAGAAGCTTTATGAGCTAAGCGATATAATTCGAGATCGGTTAAAAGAGTTGGGGCTCGATATCGAAGATAAAAAGGTAAAATAGCTAAACTTTTATTCTATTACTTAAAATTCTTTTTTATTAAGCAGATTTACTAATCAGCAGTAGTGTTTACTAATTCTTCTACCTCTTCCAGATTTTTGTAGTGTTTGTAAAGAATCGGAGCAAGTTTAACATCTTTAGTAGTAGAAACGGTTAAAATTTGATCTTCCCCAGCGTGTAGTATTAAAAGATATCCCTTTTTAGCTTGAATGTAGGATTGCTCAAACTCCCCTAATCCCATTTCTCCAATTGCTCGTTCGCTTAATGAACATAGCGCTGCTGTCATCGCTGCTAAGCGCATAGCGTCCGTAGTTGATGGGAGAATTGAGGCAAGTGGTTGACCAGTGTCTGCTGTAAGTTGAGCTGCTTTTACTCCTTCGACATTATCCATAATGTCCTTTAACAGTTCCTCTAGAGAAGATTTAAAAACTCTTCTTTTTCTTAACCCTTTCATTCCACAAGAATTTTATAGAAATTATTAGACGCTTAAATATATATTATACCTTCAGTGCTTAAAAAGGAGACTTTCTCATATAAATTTTAGTACGATTTGTTGATAGCTAACTAATAAGTAGAGCTAGAAACCATCAAAAAAAAATAAAATAAAGTTTTAAGAGCATTCTTTGGAATTATTTTAGATGACGCCCTAACTTTTTTCTTATAACAATTAATATTCCTATACTTAAAGCAGCTATTATGGAAATTATTGAAAATCCCGGTATACCATCACCATTGGGAGTTGGGGGCGTTCCTGCGGTATAGGCAAGAGTCCAAATGTAGCGATCAATTCTCATTGTCACATCAATAGTATTATTGATATATACCGCCTCATCAAATAGATAACTTAAAACTTTATCAGAATTAAATCTAATATTTCCAGTATAGATGCTAGTGACGTCTCCATCAATGTAGGTACCTGTTAAAGAAAAATTGTTTGTTGGAGCTTCTCCAAAGGTAAGCCATGAATTAGCAGCAACATATTGTAAATCAGGTTTTGTAGTCTGTTCAATTTCTGTCTCACAAACTAAATAAACATGTACTGGGTAAGTAGCTGTACTGACATCTAGAATAACTGTACCCCATATATTTGACCCTGGTACGCGGCTATAATAATATTCGTGACTTATTTCACCATCACTAACCGTACCATTGTTATTGACAGTTCCATTCAAAAATTCCAGCCCAGAAAATTCACCCCAATTAGTAAAATTAAACTCAAGGAAATAATGATGAGTGTAAGAAAGATCGCTACCATATCCTAATCCATCCTTCATGAAGTAATATTTTGTTGCGTCCCATCTAAAATTTGC
>JAHLWV010000076.1 GCA_019057735.1 Promethearchaeota archaeon
CTGCAAATTATTTGAAGAAAATCAAAGAAATAGCTGGATTATATGCTAATGATCGTATTTTAATTACTTTAGAAGGGGGATACGAGATTGATAAGCAAGCTAGAGCTGTTTATAATTGCCTGCAAGTTCTTGATGACAGTGAGAATGAATTAATAGAAGAAAATATTAGAGAATCCAGTAGTGATGTTTTAAATTATGTAAGTAATGAAGTTATCCCTAAATTAAAAGAACATCTTAGTCCTCATTGGCAGTGCTTTTAATTTTTAAAAAAGACCGTTAAGAAATCGCCCATTTGTGCTATAGTTTATAAACAAAATTAAATATTAAAGTTACAATAATTGATATTATTAAGCATAAACATAAGAGAAGATTATTATGTCGGACGAATATGAAAAAGACGAGGAAGAAGAATACAAACCTCGTGGTCCACCTCCAACACCGCCACCTTCAATGCCACCACCTTCAACGCCGCCACCTTCACCACTCCCGCCGACTAATTCGAATGAATCTCCAGTATATCAGCCCGAACCAACTATACCAAGTGGTCCCTCACAAGCGGAATACAATGCCGTTATATCTCAGGCTCAGGAAAAGGATAATGTCATAGGACAATTACAAAATCAGATAAGTGAAGTAAATGCTCAATGTGCAGATATAAATTCACAGCTTTTAGTTAAAGATAACCAAATAACTCAGCTGAATAGCCAAATCAACAGTTTTCAGACAACTGTTGAAGGATTCCAGAATCAAATTACCCAAATTAATAATGAGAAAGCTCAACTACTAGCACAATTACCTCAATTACAAAGCCAATTACAACAAGTTCAACAGGAAAATTTAAACCTCCAGCAACAAATTGGACCGCTTCATGCTCAAATTAGCAAATTACAACAAGAAATATCCTATAAAGAGAAGCGAATCCAAGAATTGAAAGAACCAAAAGCAGTTATGCCATCAAGTTTAGCTCAAGGAATAACCTCACAAAGTCCAGCATTTGGCAGTAGTCCAACAATTCCAACGACTTCCACTCCATCAACAGCCACACCTAGTATCGATGCTGGATTTGGTTCAGGACGTAGAATTTGTCCCAATTGTGGGGCTACAGGATTTGCTATTAAGGAAGTTGAGGACAAAACAAAAATATTAAGCTATATTCCTAAACCACAATATGCTAAAAAGAGCGTCTGCACGAAATGTGGATTTGAATTTTAATTTTTTAATTACCTTACCTTTTTTTGATCTAATTTATCAAAAAATCCAGTCATTAACTACTTACTCTATTCATTTTAAGTAATATTTCATATGAATCAGAAATATTAAGTAAATTATTTATACTATAATTTTAATTAATATTGCAAACTTATAATGGAAAAGTTAAGGGTAAAATAGAGTAGAAATGTCTGAATTTCGCGAAGATTTATTAGTTACTGCAATAAATAAAAAGAGAGTAATTAAAATCATTCTTACAGCAGTACTATTAGTATTTGCATTTGCTTTTTCAACAGTCTTCTTTAGTTTCCTTTGGAATACTATAAGACCGCCTCCGAGTAGCGAATTAGCTGGAGCGGATGAAGAAGAGGGAATCCCTACACAAATCCCTTTCCCCTATAATATGTCAGATTTTCAAGATTTATTTTCTGATCTCAATTTAACAACAGACGAATTAACTGATCTTTTAGATGCGCTAACAGATATGTTCGACGGTGATATTGACGATTTAGACTTAGGCGATTACGGCGCTGCCCTTGCAGCTCTTATGTTCTCTGAAGTTGAAGTTTTTAGAATATATGACTACGACGATTACAACGAGATTTTAACAAAATTCTGGAAATATGAAAGTTTTGACGAATATACGGGAGATGGGTGGCACTCCTCTGCTGCTACAACACCTTATTCTTATTACACCTATGGAGATTACTTTTCCCAACATTGGGATAAAGACATCCTTTCTTTAAAAATACCGCTTACTCCCGTTAGGGGTATAAATTCTATGGTTATACCCACTCTATTTCATACTCCCTTTATTATGGAAAATAGTATTCAAGCTAATAATATGCAAGGAATACCCAATTTATTTAAAGACGAGTTTAATTGTACAACTCTTGATATTGACTTTAGCATGGATGAGGATGTTAATATGACTTACGAAATGTTTGGATTGAATCTACCAACTAGTTCAGAAATAGACGCAGTGGCAATAGAACCTTTTTATACTCCTGTTCCTATAAAAAGTAAATATTTACAATTGAAAGGGGATACAATAAATGTCTATATAAGCAATAACGATGATTTTGCTTATCATTACAATCAAATAAATGCGACAATATTAAGTTCTGATAATGCTTTTATCGTTGCTGATAAAATTAGAAATTATCTGCAATATAATTTTATAAGAATTTCCGACCCAAGTCAATACAATCCAGCTCCAGACGGATATGATCAAGTGGAGTGGTTTCTCGAAGAAGGAATTGGCTATTGGTCTGATTTTACATCAGCTTTTTGTGCTTTCGCAAGAGCTTTTGGCATAGCTAGCCGTTTTGTTGATGGGTTCAATAGTTTTTTAGCCGAAGAGCAATTTGACAATTTTGAAGGTAGAAATGCAGTTGCTATAAAATATAAAAATATGTATAACTGGGCAGAAATATATATCCCAACAGATGTAAGTGGTAATGGTATTTGGATACAAATGGATGTCTATTATGATAATTATGGAAGTGTCCCTCCTAGCTTAGCTAATTACTCACTCACTTTAAATTCAAACTTTACCGCGGGATTTAGGGGGACTACTGCAAATCTCACAGCTTCATTAACACTTGATGGCGCTCCTGTTGAGGGTGCAACAATTTCTTTTTATGATTTAACTTCTTTACAGACTCTTGGTCAATTCGATACAAATCTAGGTGGTAACGCTTCAATCATAGTAAATATTGATGATTTACAAGTTGTCGGACCACATTTAATTTTTGCTCAATTTAATCCAGACGTTAACGACACGACTACGTACACAATATATGGGGATATTCAGGTAAATCTCCAGTATATTAATCCTCAAGAAGTAAATATTTCAATTGATACTTCTACAAACATTCAGGGATATGTAGCCGATCCTGTGAATAGTAAAAGGGTTAGCGGGGTAACAGTAGAATTTGTAATCCTTCAAAAAGGTACAAGCACGAGAGTTGGAACTCCACCGTTTGATACCTCATTTGTGTTGACCGATTCGAATGGTGTTTTTAATGCAGATGTAAATATTGATGTATCAGTTCCAGTAGGTAAATATGAATTACGAGTAGATACGAATGGAAGTTGGTATTATAATCCTTATGCGTTAGGTTTTGTTAATGATTCAAGCAATAAAATGGATTTAAATGTAACAAAGGGAATAGTCAAAAAATTGTGGTTTTATATCAATGATATTCCATCAGATATACCAGATGCTCCAATAGTTAAGAGAAATTCCAATATTACATTAAAGGCTATAGTGGTAAATGAAACCAACGCCCCCATATCAAATCAAAATGTAGATTTTTACGACTACACAAGAGGGGTTTATATCGGCTCAAATATAACAAATTCTAACGGAATAGCAACTCTTAATTATTTTATAGGTAATTTCGTTACAATTGGACCGAACTTATTATATGGGAAGCTTGGAATTAACGAAAACTTTACCTATTTTATCTTAAATGAGGAACCTACTATCAACATCATTTCAGGACCCACACCAAGGGAAATAAATAGTACCGTTATCGGAGCAACTAATACTTTTTTTAATATTGAAGGACGAATTATTGATAGCATCAATAATAACCCGATACGGCGCTCAAGATTGAATCTTAAACTTATGAATGGTGTCATGGATTATTCTGTCTTTTTAATTCCAAGTGAACCTTTTTTAACAGATTTTAATGGGTACTTTAATTTGAATTTTGAAGTTGATTCTAACGCACCAACAGGGAATTACACTTTGAGATTGGACTTCAACGGTACAATTAATAGGCTAGGACATCCTGAATACCCCGCATTTTTTATACTTCCATATATTAATACTTCTTCAGTTTTTACAAGTGAGTTGAAAATATCAACCCCAGCAACGTTATTATTTAATTTTTGGATAAACGGGACAGTTTTTGACGACTATAATCAACCTGTGCTTTCAAAAAATGAAGATCTTAATTTATCTGTCTACCTTGAATGGGGTGCGATCCCGATTGGAGATGGAGAATGGATCGATTTCTATGATGTTACGCAAGATGTAGCTTTAGGATCTGCTCAAACTATAAATGGCTATTCCCATTTTGTTTATTCTACTTCCACTGCTACAGTTGCAGGTCCCCATCTCATTTATGCTCGATGGGGTTCCAATTATAATTATTCCTATTATATTTACAACAAAAACATCACAATTGACCTTACAGATGGACCTGAACCACGGGAAGTAGATAGAAGCGGACCTATTGTAAGTCGAAGTTTTAACCTTCATGGCTATGTTAACGATTCTAGCAACGGAGTTACCATAAAATACGCACAAATAAATGTATATATGTTTGATGGTCTAATCGATGTCTCATTTTACTTAGTGTTACAAGGTGGTTCTACAAGTATGGATGAGACGGGTGAATTTAATTTAGATTATTATATTTCGAGTTCGACTCCAGATAAAAACTATACAATCCGAGTCGAATTCTCTGGTGTATTTTTGTATTCCTGGCCCAATAATCAGTTTAATGAGCATGATTTTTACTTAGGTGCTTACAGTAATTTTACTGATCTTGTTATCGCATCTTATGAACTTCAAGTTATTGATCTTGCTGATTTGAAAATACTTCTTTCAGTAGAAGGAAGCCCAACTCTATCATTTTATGACGATGCAAATCCACCTGAAACATTTAAATTTGGAGAGATTACTCACATTCAAGTTCAGATCATTCATGCAGGGACAAAAGATGGGAATACTGTATATCTCTACGATGATTTTACTAATACTCTCATCACTTCATGGGTTTTTGAGGGTGAATCCGGATTTATACAATTTAATATTTCAACAGATACTTTACATGCTGGCTTAATTAGGTTTAGAGTAAACTATGAAAGTTATAACACATTCAACACAACTTACATAGTAATCAATGAAACGATACCTATTTCAATAAACTTAGATCGAAATGTGGTTGAAAGGAATTTCCATCAGTTTAATGTGAACGGAATTCTTCAACAAAATGGCACAAATTTAGATGGTTTAGTTATTGGTTTATTTTTGTTCAATTCAACCCCACTAGATACCTCATTTTATTTAAATCTAAACGGTCCCCAGTTTAGGACTGTTTCCAATGGATTCTACTCATATGATATTAATTCTATATTCTTAAGCTGCCCTCAAGGATCGTACATCATTTTGATTTATTTTACTGGAAATATAAATGAAATGGGAATCTCTTTAACAAGTTATATGGATACATCAATGAGTATGATTCTCCCGATAAACATTACTGCTGGCACAGCTATAAACGGAGAATACGACACAAACATTGTAAAGGACGATTTCTATGATGGGGATGACTTATATGTTTATGGTTTCTTGACTTGGGATAACGGAACTGCAATGTCTTCTATGGAAATAAATGTTACAGTGAGAGATAGCATTGGAAACATTTTAGGCACAGCAATAAGGATCACTGATGGTTCTGGATTCTTTAATGTTACAATAGTGATAGGAAGTTGGCCCGCTAATGCTGAAATATGGGTGACTTTCTATCCTGAAGATAATTTTAGTTCTCCCGATTATTATTACATAGAATTTTATGAAATAGAATTATTTAGAGCTCCATAATTAATAAATGAAGATTCAAGTGAGGATATTGAAAGAAAAATATAACTCGCATAAAAATAATAAAAAAATAAAAGGAATCCTCGTTGTAATTTCAATTTTTATCATAACACCAGCTCTGGTTAATTTAAATTTGTTAAATTCTTATTCAAATAGTGTTCTAGACGATAGAGTTAAGAGTTCGGGAATATGGGCTACTTTAGACTTAACAAATCCAATTGGAATTAACAATTCTCGCTTTACTCATAATAGTATTATAAATGTTCAAGGAAGACTTTTTAATAGAATTTTCGATACAGGTAAAGTAGGGTATACCATAGCAATTGAAATTGACGATATCGTATACTCTAGTATCACCGATATTACTGATTCGAATGGAGATTTCCAAATTGAATATACCATTGATCCCTCTCTTGATATCTATTCTTCACATAAAATTGAAGCCCTTGTAATTTCTCCACCTGATAGTGTAGAATACCGGACTTATTACTCCATCTCTGTAAATACTACTTCTTATTTTGATGTAAACGCTCCATCTGGTTCCAAATTAATCGGTGAATTCTTTGATTTTGATGCTGACGATTATTTAAGATATTTTGATGGCACTGGGATCCCGTTTTCATCAATTAATTATTTTTGGTATGACGGGGCTGTTATCGTTGACAATAACATTGTTTCAACTGATTTGACAGGTTTAATTCAGCCTATACCTATTCCAAATATTGGAACAGCAGATTTAGATTTAAAACTTACATTTCAATCACCTCCCGAGATTGGATATTCTGAAACTATATATACAGAAACAAAGTTGTTCTCGAACATTTCATGTATTTGGGACCTCCCTTCAACGATAAGAGCATTGAATACTCTAACTATCGCCGGTCAAGTCGTTTCGAAGACTGATCCAACAGTATTTATAAATGATAGATTAATTAATGTTTATTATAATGGGACTGAAGTAGAAATTGGTGTTCAAACTGACTCAAACGGAGATTTTTCCGTATCTTATTTACTTGATAACAGTACCGGTTTGACTTTTATCACTATTCGATTACAAAGCAATCCAGTTATAGTTACTCGTCATTTCGTTACAGTTCAACAACAATTGACTCCATCTGGTCCGGGTGATCAAATCCCCCCTTTCTTGTTGTTTTTTACAATTTTTCTCCCCATTTTGGGAGTCGTTGTTGGAGGGTTAGCGTTTTATGGTTATCGTTATTATAAAAAACAGGATAAACTTTCGAAAGTAGTTAATTTACCTCTTGAGGACAAAATAACGAATCTCAAAATTTTAAAAGAAACAGGAAGGTTAGAAGAATCATTGTCTTATCTTTTCAACGCGATTTATGCGGATTTGATCAATGCAAAGTTTGGAAGAACTCGAAACAATAACGAGACAATCAGAGATTTTGCTATCATATCTGTCAAAGAATTAAACTTAACACCCGCTAGAATTTATCCATTTATCCAAAAAGTAGAAGAAATCATTTATGCAAAACCGTTTCAAATTACAGAAAAAGAGTTTTACAGTACAATTGAACTATTTTCTCCTATTTATTTTGAGTTAACAGGTTTCAATTTTGTGCTAAAGTTTTAAGATGATAAAAAAATTAAAAAAAAAATTGAGAAATTGTAGAAAAAATTTAAGGTCAAAAGAAATTATAATTAAAACAATATAAAAAAAGGAAGTAGGTAAAGGAAATGGCAAAGAAGAAAAAATCAAAAAAAGGACAAGAACCTGAAATCGATATTAGCCAAAAATTAGAGAATGTAAAAGTGTTAGTTGGCTCGAATAGGGCTAAAGAAGCAATAGCGTACATTTATCTTATATACAACGATATCATAACAAAAAAATTCAAGAAACCAAGACTCGCTTACCAAACTATACGGGAATACGCAATAACATGCGTTAATGAGTTAGGTCAAAAACCAGAGTCTATCTATCCATTCATCAAGAAAATCGAGGATATTATTTACGGAGGTATTGAACCAACAGGAAAGGAATTGAACTTTACAGTTCAATTATTCTCAAATTTATACAATGATATAACAGGAAAAGCGTTACCAACCGTAGCTTTTAGTTAGATAACATTAGTCTAATAAACACTAAAAATCGAGCTTCAGTATCAAAAAAAATGTCAAGTATTGGAAATTCCAACGGAAAAAATGTCCCCTTTTCAAAGGGCTTAATCATAGGATTTTTCACGATTTTTCTCGTAATCTATGGGGTTTTTATAAGCAGTTTCATTGAGGACTACCCCAAGTATAATATGGGGGAATTTCTTCCAATTTTTATGAACTATATTCCTCTTGTTTGTTATATTGGGGCGGTATTTTTAGGGTTTGCATTGGTAATTTTCATTCGAAACACTACTGTTCAAAAATCAAGAGAAATACAATCTCGTAAAAAATCAAAAACAGGTTCTGCATATAGAGAGGCGCTCTTTTTAGTAATTTTTCTTTTCACATTTATACCTTTGTTTGGTCCAATTTTTGATCAAGGAAAAAACGATCAGAATTTTTCCATTTATAACGAGGCTTGGAATGGTGCCTCTGATTTTAAGAACGCTCTTGAAGGTGAAGGATATAATATTATGACGATTCAATCCAGCTTGAGTGCTACGGAGCGATTAGATAAATCTATCTTACTAGTCTTGCTAGGTCCTAATTTGTTTTACAATCCAATGTTTGAAATACCATATTTCATGGATTTTTTCGATAATACGACGAGAAATTCATTATTTATATGCCATGACCATGGAAGCACGAGTACTTTATTATGGGAAATTTTTATCGCAAGTGCTTTAGACCCTCACCTTCAAGGAGCAATTCCAGTTACTATTTTTGCTAATGGAATATTACGTGATAACGGTTCGTACCATGTAGCTCCAGATTTTCCCGTGATTCAATCGTTTTCCGCTCATCCTACTACTGTGGGGATTAGTGATGTTATTTTATCTGAAGCATCCGCAGTAGTAGGTGGTCCTTTCCTATCGTATTTCGGTTGGGATTTAGTAGGGTCAAGTACTAAATATGGATATGTTGATAAAAATGATGATCATATGTACAATTTTGATGACGATTTTGTTGATTTAAGCTTAATAAGTGGAGTGCTCCCTGGTTTTCCAGATAAATGGCCTTTAGGTGGTTATTCTCAAGGAGTTTTTATGGCTAAGGATGCTATTACTTCAAGGGTTTTTGTATCAGCTGATGCGAGTTTGTTTAATAATGAACTCATATCAGAATCTAGTTTTGATAATCTTCAATTCGGACTAAATATAGTAAATTGGTTAACCTATGGTGAACCTAAAGATAACTGGGTAATTGTTTTCGATGAAGCTCACATTCGACCTGAATTGACTCGGGATATGACATCGGCAGGTATCTTTGGATTTATTACACAATATATTATTCATTTAAGTACTAATCCGATTACAGCCTGGATTTATCCTCTTTTAGCAATTTATTCCTTGAAAAAATATCTACCTAAAAAAGACGAAAAGTCGGAAAAAAAGAAAGTGGATGAACAAGACAAAAAAGAAGAAAGAGAAAAATTTAGAACTTCTTCATTTTTCGCAGAAAAAATTGGATGGTATCGAGAGAAAGGTAGGTATGGTAAAGCATTAACTTTACTTTATAGGAGATTAGAGAGAAAATTAAATGCTCTTCTACGAGGTCAAAA
>JAHLWV010000430.1 GCA_019057735.1 Promethearchaeota archaeon
TTTGGATGTGTTTCTCGTCTAATCCTTTGAAGCTATTTGGTAAATTTTCAATATTCTCAAAATAAAATTTTTGGATATTGTTCAGATCAGGTAATTCTGTTATTACCATTCCTTCTTTCATCACAAGAATAAGAAGTGCTTCTGAATTGGCGGGTGCTGGTTCATTATCTAACATCAATATATCTTCTTTAAACTCTCCTTGCTTATCATAAATTCTGTAGATTTGTTTTTTCCCAGGATAGGTTAATTTATCTTCACTTATTTTTAGTTTTGGTTTATTGTTATATTCTATGAGCTTATAAACACCTGCTATGGTTGGATCGTCTCGAGAAGTAGCTAATTCTGTTCCAACCCCAAAAGCATCTATGGGGGCATTACTATCTAAGATTTTTTTTATTTTATATTCATTCAGATCTGAACTCGCAACAATTTGCACTTTCTCACATCCGTTTTTATCTAAAATTTTTCTCACTTTTTTAGCGTGCTCAATGAGATCGCCAGAGTCTATCCTGACGGCTTTAATGGTGTTTTTATACTTAGATACCTTTTCAGCGGCCTTTTCTGTATCATATGTATCAATTAAAAGAATTGAATTTTTTCCGTAGATGTTATAATAGGCATCAAAGCTTTCCATTTCGTTATCGAACCTTTGGACAAAACTATGGGCCATAGTTCCGCTCGAATTAATTCCAAACTCATAATCTGCTATGAGATTACTAGTACCATTAAATCCTGCTATATAGCTCGCTCTTGCTGCGTATACACCTGCGAGCGGACTGTGGGACCTTCTGGTACCAAATTCTAAAAGAATTTTATTTGGTGCAATATTTCTTATTCGAGAAGCTTTCGACGCAACAAGAGTTTGATAATTAATAACATTTAAAATATAAGTTTCAACTAACTGTGCATGGAGCATTGGCCCTTGGATTCTCATAATTGGCTCATTTGGAAAGAAAAAATTTCCTTCTTTCATTGCCCATACATCTAAATTAAATTTAAATTTAGGTAAATAAGTGTCAAAAAAACTAGAATCGATATTTTTAAAAACTTCCTTTTTTCTCAGAAAGTCAATAGTTTTCTTAGTAAATTTTGCATTTTGGAGGTAATGGATTACTTGTTCCAAACCAGCAAAAATTAAATAACTACGGTTCTTAGGGAGTTTTCTTACAAAAAGCTCAAAAACAGCAACATCATCAGCTTCAGGTCGATGGTGCGCTAGATTATCTTGAAAATAAGAGGCGCCCATTGTTAACTGATAAAAATCAGTAGCAAGAACCATATTTTGATCATTTACGAATCCAGATTTATAGCTCATCATTTTTATAAAATCTTATTGATCTTACAATGATTTCTTAAATCAATTGTAGAATTAAACTTTATGAATAAATTTTGAAAAAAAAGGAATTGAAAAAATAATTAACCTACTCTTTTTTGTTTAGGGAATAAGAAGAGTCCTAAGAAATAGCAAATAAAAATAAAAATCATCATTAAATTCGCAATGAATTCAACAATATCGATACTATTAATCCCATAAATAACTCTTAAAACGAAATGAACAACCCATAAAAAGTTTCCAATGACTAAAGCACCTAATTCCCTTTTTTTCTCTTCTGTTTTGCGGAAAGCTTGATAAAATAGCACAGTTAAAGAACCATAAATAGCGAAAGCATATAATGTCATAAGAATATAAATGGAAATTCTGAGCGGTAAAGATTCATAACCTATAAGAAAAAATTGCATAAGAACGAAACCACTTAAAAGAAATCCTAGTGTTATGGAAGTGTATTTAATCCAGCTCTTTAACTTTGAAAATTGATCGTATAACAAAATCGCTAACACCATACCAAGTAAAATAAAAACGTTAGCAAACATAGCGAGGTCAATAAAGATTTGATCTTCCATACCTGTAATAACTACCTCAGCTTGGCCAATAAAAAAAATAATCAAAGCCGCGATGTAGCAAACATAATTTAGTGTTAAATACAGAGCTGGCTGATTGCGGTATTTTATGTAGCGTAATAGGGTATGACTTGTAAAAACCAAGACTAAAGCAATCCCTATTGCAATTAGAACTGCACTAAAGAAATGAATTGAAACATCATGGAAAATCATTATGGATCATTTTAAATTTATATCGCATAAATAAATGCATATCAATAATAAATGACCCAAATTTAAATTTAATCGTACAAAAATGTAAATGTATATTTTATTTGCTTATTACTTCTTTTTAAGTCCGGTGACTCTTTTAAGCATCATTCCAAGGACTCTATCTTTATTAACTCCCCCATTGCACGAGATAATGTTTCCAATTTTAAGTTTCTCTTTGGAAAAAAGATTCTCGCTTACTCTTATTTTTAATTCGTCTAATTTTTCTATGTCTTCTTTTCGATAATCGCTTTTTTTTTTCAATTGAGGTCCGAATTCAATATCTTTTAGGGTTATTAGATAATAGGTGGTTATGTTCCCTTGGAAATCATCTTCTTTCTCTTCTATATCTGTTATTTCGGCGTCGTAAATCGTTATTCTTGTGTGTTTCGCCAGAAGGGAACTAGGGGAACCTTCATTAATTAACTTTCCATTTTTAATAACTATATTTTCCACATTTTTTCCGAAATCTTTTGGGAGGGAAGTAAGTTTCCAATCTGATAATTTGAAATAATTTTTCTTTAATGAGTAAATAAATCCAACCCAAAAATGATTACACAAACCCATATTTGAGCCTACTCTACAATCGCAATCTCGTTCAGGATCAAGAATATTTTTTGAGGTTATAGATAAATACGAACTTGATTTCCAATTAAAGCCTTTGAAGCGCAATTCGATTTCATGGTTCTTATCATTAACAACCTTTATATCAGTAATAGATTCTCGATCTTCGCCATTTATTTT
>JAHLWV010000431.1 GCA_019057735.1 Promethearchaeota archaeon
ATTGGTAATATTAATAAACCATACTCTATAATAAATCCCATCTTCATCACTCCTTATTATTTTTTATTTAACTGCTTGGGGCCAGACCCAATATTTGACATGTTGTATTTTTTTAAAATATGATAAAAGTACGATAATAACACATCAAAAGACCCATCCTGTCCTTCTTTCTATATTTGATAATTCTATATATAATCGTGTAGAATCAGATATATCAGTAAGCCTATAGATATTCTTCATCATTTCACATTTAGTAATAATGATCGGTACAAACGATCAAAAAAATTAATCTTTTCTATTTTTTCTATAACTTATTATTAATAAAACAAAAGGTTTATAAAACCATTCTTTTTTGTAAAATTGTTTTATTTTATTTAACAGTAATTATTATCCTCTGTTCTTTCCATTCCTCCCATTCGAAGTTGGTTAGTTCGGGTAATTGTGTGAAGTCTTCTAGGTCTTTGAATCCTATTAGCTCTTCTCTTAAGATGATTATTTTTTTCACTCTTGAATTTTAAATAGAAGCGCTGTCAAAGAAAATAGGTGCCTGTTCCTATTATTTCTTATTATTTCTCTATTATTTCTTTAATGTCTTATTTAAAAGAGAAAAGTTTGAGATTTAATAGCTAACTAACTATGAATTTTTTTATATTCTAAATAAGAGTAAACAATAATATAAATAAGAGCGACAAAGATAGAAGATATTGCCAGGGTAAAAATATACGGTTTATTGATAATCCCGGCGATGATGAAAACAAGTCCGGATATAATAAAAACGAAACTTCCCACTCGATGAGTCTTCTTCCACACTGTTTCATCGGCCAGAGTCCAGGGAGTCTTTATTCCAAAGGTATAATTTGGTCTAATTTGTCCCATATAATTTCCAATAACTACAAATAATATTCCTATTCCGATAGGGATAATTTTGCTTACACTAATCCGATACCCCAGGGCATAAGAAATAGCTATCCAATGAAGGGCAATAAAAAATAATACCAGAATATTCATTAATACTCCATAAGCCTTTTTATGTTTTTTATAAGATTCTCTTCTGGGGTCTATCTTCGGAACATATATCATTAATAAATAGATGCCCAGGGGGAACAGGGCGGTAAACCAGACAAAACTTTTACTACCATAAGAATCTACTTCTCCTCTTACATTCCAGTGTATAGGAATTTTCTCAGGTAAACTGGAATAGATAAAAACAGTAGCAATTATCGATATAAGGATTAAAATTATCATTCCTTTATGGATCTTAAAAGTCATTTCAGTTCTCCTTTTTCTCTGAAATTATAGAACCATTTAATTAATTCCTGGAGGGCAGTGGTATTTATTGAATATAAAATATTCTGCCCCTGCTTTTCCCCTAAAACCAGATCGCAATTTTTTAATAGATTGAGATGATGGCTGATAGAGGGCTTGCTGATCTTAAAATGGTTAGCAATTTCCCCGGCAGTCATATTCTTTTCGATTAATAATTCTAATATTTTACGGCGTGTTGGGTCGGAAAGGGCTTTAAAAACAGCATTCATATCAGCTTTCCCTTATTGATATAATTATAATTAGATATTTAGTTAATTAGATAAACATCTAATTATAATTATATCACAGATTTTAAGAAATGCAAGCTAACGAATTGCCTCCTCAAAAACATCAATAAAAAAGTATCGATACCTCATATAAAAATCTAAATGAAATTATTTTAATTACAACCTAATCTCCTCTATATTTAAAGATGAGAAATTACCTCTTTTTTTATATATGAGGAGCTAAAAGAGTTGTTAACTATGAGATAGAAAAATGCTATGGGAAAATAAGGGGACAGACATTTGTTTATCAACTTTCTTCTTAGGCTTTCCTTTCAGCTTTAACTTAAAAAGTCTCTTAAGCTGCCCTTCAAGTCTTTCTATAAAATCATTCGTTCCCAGAGGCCGGCCTGTTCTGGTCTTTTCCCTGATCCCTTTTGTTTCATCGGGATTATCAGGTGCCTCTATAAACTCCTTCCAGCCTTTTGGTTCTTTCTCAATATAATCAAAAAGCTGGTTTGTCCCCAAGGGGTCATCTTGATTGATTCCGCAATGTATTTTTGCACTTGAGTATTGCAATCTTCTCTTTCGGGAACAGCGATAAAGTGTAGATGATTTGACATGAGACAGTAAGCTAATATGATCAAGTGATAGCGCTTACTTTCTCCTTTGAGAAGTGAAAGATATTTTCTTCGGTCAGTATCATCAGCAAATATCTTTTGTTGATAATTCCCTCTTTGGGTGATATGGTGCGGGTAGCCCGCTGCAACGATTCGTGCTATTCTTGGCATATATAGATCATAGGTCTTCGCAGAGGTGATGTCAGTGAAAATAGGTGTCCCTATTATCTTTCCTCTATTATCTTTCCTATTATCTTTCCTGCATTACTGCGTTTATCCTACCAAAATGACATAATATCCGCAGTATTGCGGATATTTCTTACTATAGTTTAGTCAATTTTAGATTAAATGTCCAAACACTTTAACTATCCTTACCTGCTTATATATACGATAAAAATTTGAAAAATCCTCTTTTTTAGGGAAGTTTATGGTAACTACTTTCGAGGAAGCAATAAAATACGGAGTACAAAAAAATGCGGAGATTAGTCTCAACATTTGATATAAAAAACACGTCAAAGAAACATTCCCTGTGTTAATAGAGATCGAAATTTACAATAATTAGTCAGAGGCTATATTGATATGTCTGGTGGAATCCTTGGCTTTACAGTTACGACAACTACAACTTATAATATATTTCTAAATTCTCGTAATACTCTCTTGCGGATACTAAGGTTTTTGCCTTTTTTGTTTAATTCCTCAATTGCCCATAGAACAGCTCCGGCAACAGGAGGAA
>JAHLWV010000077.1 GCA_019057735.1 Promethearchaeota archaeon
GGAACACATGAGAATATCATTGTAGCATCGTGGAACGCACTTGTAGATTCTTACATATTTAAACTATTGAAAAGAGAAACTAATTGGTGATTCTACAATGAAATTAATATGTATAGAAATTAGAATAGGACTAAAATAATCGGTTAAAATTAATTAAAAATTATATGATTAAAATGAATTTTGAACTTGAGGAAAAGCATAAACTAGTAAGGCGTAGCGTTAGGAACTTTGCTGAAAAAATCTTAGCTCCTCTCGCACCTATTATGGATAGAGAAGAAAAATTTTATCCAGAAATTATAAAAGAGAGTTCCATGATGAATTTATGGGGAATAACAATCCCCGAAAAATACGGCGGCGCTGAATTAGATATTATTACTTATTTAATCAGCATAGAAGAAATTTCAAGAATTTGCGCTTCTACTGCTCTTACTATGTCCGTTCATAATGCTTTTGGAACAATACCCATTTATAAGTTGGGTAATGAGGAACAAAAAGATAGATTTCTGCATGATTTAACATCTGGAAAAAAAATTGCAGGTTTTAGCTGGACAGAACCGAATGCAGGTTCAGATGCTAGAAGTATTGAATGCATGGCAGTAGAAGATGGGAAAGATTTTGTTTTGAATGGATCTAAAATTTTTGTTACAAATGGTGCTATCGCCTCTGTATTTTTAGTAGGAACTCGATATCAAACATCTGATAATCAAAAAGGTTTCACTATAATTATAGTTGAAAAAGATATGGTAGGATTTGAAATAGGTCCAAAAGAAAATAAGATGGGAATGAGAGGAAATCCGACTACGAGCTTGTATTTCAATGATGTGCGCGTTCCAAAGGGAAATGTCTTAGGAAACCTCCAAAATGGTTTTAAATATGCAATGCAAATGCTAGATTTTGGTAGAATTGGTATCGCTGCCCAAGCATTAGGTATCGCTCAAGCGGCTTATGAACATAGCGTAAATTATGCAAAGGGTAGAATTCAATTTAAAAAGCCAATATCTCAATTTCAAGGGGTTTCATTTAAATTAGCTGAAATGGCTACTAAGATAGATGCTGCGAGATTATTGGTATATAGAGCAGGTTATTTGAGTGAGCAAAACAAGAATTTTTCTAAAGAGGCAGCGATGTGTAAACTTTTTGCGAGTAAAGTTGCTCGCCAAGTTTCACAAGAGGCTCTTCAGATTCATGGAGGGTATGGTTATATGAAGGATTTGCCCATTGAGCGTTACTATAGAGATGCTAAAGCATGTGAAATTTATGAAGGCACTTCAGAAATTATGAAATTAATTATTGCTAATCAAATTTTAAGAGGAAATATTTAAAATGACGCTAAAGATAGTTGTATTAATAAAACAAGTACCGAGCTATGACAATTTAGAAATAGATAAATCTACAGGCACAATAGTAAGAGATGGTATTGAGAATATAATTAATCCAAATGATCTATACTCAATTGAACTAGGGCTTAATTTAAAAGAAAAGTATAATGCAACGGTTTCCATAATGACTATGGGTCCTCCTCAGGCTGAATTTGCTTTAAGAGAGGGATTAGCAATGGGTGCTGATCATGCAATTTTAATAAGTGATCCGAGATTCGCGTATTCGGATACTCTTCAAACAACGTTGATTTTGAAAGAAGCCTTTGAAATAATAGAAGATTATGATATTATTATATGTGGTAGTCAAACCTCTGATTCTAGCACCGGTCAAGTTCCTTTTCAGTTATCAGAAGCACTTGAAATCCCATTAATTACGGATATTTTTACATTGGAAATTGAGAATCATATTATCAAATGTCATCGCAATTTTGGACATGAATCACAAAATATTGAAGTAGAGTTACCAGTTTTATTAAGAACTGTAAGACATTTTAATAATCCTCGATATAAATCATTATCAGGAATTAAAAAAGCCTTTGAAAAGAAAATTCAAATCTTTGATTTTGAAATATTCAATTGTCCGGAATATATTGATGGATGCAATAAATCTCCTACAAGAGTTGTTAAAATTGAGAAAGTAGAGATAAAAAGAAAAAATAATGTCTTAGAAGGCTCTGTAAATGAAAAAATACAGAGTTTAATTCAGATTATGAAAGAAAATGGAATTAATAATGTTTATACTAAGTGAAAAAAAAAGAAGAGTGAAATTTGAGTTTATTAAATAACTATAAGGATGTATGGGTTTTTACAGAAATCAAAGATCATATGCAAGTCCATGATTGTGCTTTGGAGATATTAGGAAAAGCGAGAGAAATTGCTGATAAATTAGGACAAAGATTAGTAGGGATTTTACTTGGCCTTGATGCTGAACAATTTATACCTACAATTGAGGAATATGGTGTTGATAAAATCATCTATATAAGTCATAGCGATTTAAAACATTATCATGAGAGAATTTTTACAGATATTATCTTTGATCTTATTAAAAAGTATAAACCTTCAATCTTTTTGTTTCCATCAACAGAAGCAAGTCATGCACTAGCTGCACGTTTAGCATACCGTTGTCGTACTGGTTTAGTTAGTGATGTTTTAAATTTAGAATTAAAGAAAGAAGAAAATAATCTTTTAATAAGTGATAAACCAGCATATTTAGGGAATATAATAGTGAAAATTACTTGCCCTGAAACAAGACCTCAGATGTGTACTGTTACTATGGGTATTTTTCAAAAAAATAGGCTGAGGAAACCGGATATAGAAAGAGAAAAAGTGGAATATAATTATGATCTAAATAAACTCAGGATTAACATTATTGGAAACCCAACCCGTAAAGATAAGCCTTCTGCTACACTATCAGATGCGAAATTTGTGATAGGTGGAGGACATGGTTTAACATCAAAGGAAAACTTTAATAAAATTTTCAAATTGGCAAAAAACCTGAACGGAAAAGTAGGTGGAACAAGACGCCCAATAATGGATGGTTGGATGCCAGAACACTTACAAATTGGCATAAGTGGTGAAACAATTTATCCTGATTTATATCTCTCATTTGGAATTTCTGGAGCAATTCAACACATTGTTGGAATAACAAAATCAAAGACAATAGTTGCAATCAATAAAGATCCAAACGCTGCTATTTTTAAAACTGCTGACTATTGTATAATAGATGACGCTCCTAAAATCTTAGAAGAATTATTGAAAAAAACATTAAAAATTGTAAAATAAATACATTTATAATTTATATCACAATTTTTCAGATTAATCATGCCTAAAGATTTATTTAGAACAAGATTGGATTCTCCACTTGATAAAAGAGCCTTGAAGTTTATATCATCTTTAAAAGAGGATTTATGGATTGCTGAAGAAGATATTATAGGAACGGAAGTGCATGATATTATGCTATTTGAACAAAATTTGCTTAATAAAAGTGAAATCAAAAAAATTCTAATTTCCCTTGAAGATTTAAAAGAAAAAATATTAACTAATCAGATTGAATTAAACGAAAATTTTGAAGATATTCATCCTTTTATAGAACAGAGCGTCATTGATAAAATTGGTATTGAAATTGGTGGAAAAATACATACTGGCAGATCGAGAAATGATCAAATCTCAGTTGATTTAAGGTTAAAGATAAGAAAGGAACTTAATAATATAACTAAAGAACTGTTTTTCTTATTTGATATCTTGATTGATGTTTCTAATAAAAACATTAATACATATATGCCATTATATACCCATCTTCAAAGAGGGCAGTTAGGAGTATTTTCACATTACATTAATAATTATCTTGCTCAAATTTTAAGATCTCTTGGGGGAATAGAAGATATTTATAAACGAGTTAATAAGAACCCTCTTGGAGCATGTGCTATTGGAGGAACAAGTATTGGTATCAATAGGTTTCGGACTACGGAGTTATTAGGTTTTGATGGGATTGTTTATAATTCTATTGATGCTGTTAGTTCGCGAGATTATATATATGAAACTTTAATGGCATTATCTACATTAGCAATACATTTTTCAAGAATAACAGAAGATTTAATTATTTGGTCAACAAGTGAGTTTAACTTTATTGAATTAGATAATGCTTACTGCTCAGTTTCAAGTGTAATGCCTCAAAAGAAAAATCCCGATACATTAGAATTAATTAGAAGTAAGAGTTCTAAAATTGTGTCGAACCTATTCAATGCCGTAATGGTCATTAAATCACTTCCAACGGGATATTTCAGAGATTTTCAAGACTTGAAACCATTATTAAAAAATTCATTTGAGTTACTTTTTTCGATAATTAAAATGTTTACAGGAATATTTTCGACTTTAACTACTAATAAAGAACATATGATTAAGGCTGTTAATGAAAGTTTTATTCTGGCTTTAGATTTAGCTGAACTATTAGTTCAAAAATATAACATCCCTTTTAGACAATCGCATGAAATTGTCGCACTATTAGTAAAAAATTCAGAAAAGCCAGAAGATATGCTAAATAAAGAAAAAATCGAGAAATATATTTTTGATGTTAGAAATAAAGAAATAAAAGTATCAGAAAACTTAATTCAAACATTAACTAATTTAGATCTTTGTTTAGAAAAAAGAATTAGTCAAGGTTCTCCAGCTGAGAAAGAAGTCAAACTTAACATAGAAGAGTTGATAAAAAATAAAGAAGCATCACAAAAATTGTTTTTAAAAAGATTAGAAATGATAGGGAATGCTGATGCTCTTAGGAAAAAAACTATTAGTGAACTGATCTCATAAAAAAAAAAATTGAAAAATTTATACAGAATGTGAAAATCCCTTTTTTACTCGTGTTTTTTAAAAATAATAAAAGAAATTAAAATTCATTTAATTTATATAGCCTCAATCCTATATATAGATATAATATTGCGATGGTGCTATGAAGGTTGATCTCACTTGATCCTCATTTGAAAAATGAAATTGTAAATATACAATTTCCAAAATCACCGTCCAATCCCAGACCGGCACGGCTCCGGCTTTAATTCTATAATAATAATAAGAATTGAGGAGAGATTCTTCTATCTTCACTTCTTCTAATTTATTATTTTTTTATAAAAGGATATTAAAATAAAAATCATAAAGAGTATAAAGAAATGGAAGTAAATAACGCAAGAATAAAGAAATTAAGTGGGAGTATTACGAGTCCAAAAGGATATCGTGCTACTGGTAGCCATATTGGAATTAAAGGATGCAAAAAAGATTTAGCATTAATATTTAGTGAGACTCCAGCTAAGGCAGTTGGTGTCTTCACATCGAATGTTGTTAAAGCGTCTTCGATTTTGTGGAATCAGAACATTATTCAAAATCCAAATGGAGTAAGGGCAATCGTTATTAATAGCGGAAATGCGAATGCTTGTACAGGAGATATTGGGGCTAAACATACGGAAGTTATGGCAGGTGAGTTAGCATCTTGTTTAGGGGTGGATAAAAATCAAATTCTTGTAGCATCTACAGGAATAATTGGGGTTCCACTCCCGATTGATATTATCATTTCTGGCATTAATAACACGTATGAAAAATTGGGAAATACAACCTCAGATGCGAATTTAGCTGCCGAAGCAATTATGACTACCGACACTTCTCCAAAACAAATTTCAGTTGAATTTTCTATCGATGGCAAGAAAATTAGAATTGGAGGCATAGCTAAAGGCTCTGGTATGATTCATCCCAACATGGCAACTATGCTTTCTTTCATTACTACGGATATTAGCATTTCAAGAGATTTATTAAGTAAAGCTCTGAAAAATAGTGTTGATGATTCATATAATATGATCTCTGTAGATGGTGATACAAGTACGAACGATATGGTAGTTCTTTTAGCTAATGGACTTGGGGGAAATTCAGAAATTAATGAAGAAAATGAGGATTATTTCTTATTTAAGAAAGCTCTTCATTTAGTTAATCTCTTCTTAGCCCATGAAATTGTAAAGGATGGAGAAGGCGCAAAAAAATTTATTGCGGTAAAGGTATTGGGTGCTGCATCAAAAAACGATGCTAGACTCTTGAGCAAATCAGTAATTACTTCAAATTTAGTAAAAACCGCATTTTTTGGGGAGGATGCTAATTGGGGTAGAATTCTAGCCGCTATGGGATATTCTGGAGCGAATTTTAATCCTACAGGAGTTTCAATAAATTTTCATAACGGCTCTCATTCAGTTATGCTCATGCAAGATGGAACACCTCTACAATTTGATGAAGATTTAGCATCAAAAATTCTAAAAGAAAACGAAATAACCGTTGAATTACTTTTGAAAGAGGGTAGCGGTGAAGCAACTGCATGGGGATGTGATTTAAGCTACGAATACGTACGAATTAATGGAGATTATAGATCATAAAGAGGTATTTATTATTATTGAAAAAACAGAACATGTTAAAATTTTAGTTGAGGCACTCCAATTTATTAAAAAATTTTCTGGAAAAACAGTAATAATAAAATATGGAGGGAGTGCGATGAAAAACGCTGAGTTAAAGAAGACTTTTGTTGAGGACATTGCTTTTATGAACTTAGTTGGTATTAATGTTATAATAGTACATGGAGGTGGACATTCTATCAATAAAATGTTAAAAAAACGGAGTATCGAACCAGAATTTTTCAACGGACTTAGGGTTACTGATGAGGAAACCATGGAAGTTGTAGAGATGGTATTAGCAGGTAATGTTAATAAAGGGATTGTTAACGATATTCAACTTCAAGGTGTAGATGCTTTAGGCTTATCTGGAAAAGATGGGAATTTATTGGAGGTTAAGAAGAAAATTCTTGACGGGAAAGACTTAGGTTTTGTTGGTGAGGTTATAAATGTAAAAATTAGCCTTTTAAATGAAATTGTTAATAATTCCATAATTCCTGTGATTGCTCCTATTGGCAAGGATAACTTAGGTAACACATATAATATCAATGCTGATGATGTAGCCTCTGCAATTTCAAAAGCATTAAATGCTGAAAAATTGGTCTTCCTAACGGATGTATCTGGCGTACTTACTAATATGAACGATCATACCACGCTAATTTCAGAGATGAATGTCGATCAAGCTTTATCTTATATAGAAGACGGGATTATTACTAACGGCATGATTCCTAAAGTAAAATGTTGTGTAGAAGCAATACGAAATGGTGTGAATACAGTCCACATAATAGATGGTCGTGTAGAACATAGTTTATTACTTGAAATTTTTACACCTCACGGTATAGGTACAATGTTTATAAAATAAGATCAAAAATATAGAAGTAAATTAAAAAGAGAAGAGAATAATGACGAATGAATGGATTGAAAGAGGTACTAAAGTTATAATGAACACCTATAGCCAGTTCCCTATTGTTTTAGAAAAAGGTAATGGAGTGTATCTTTGGGATAGTGACGGAAAAAAATATCTTGATTTTGTAGCGGGTATAGCTGTAAACGCACTTGGTTATAATGATAGTGATTATGTGAAGGAGTTATCTACTCAATTGGCAAAATTGCAGCATTGTTCTAATCTGTATTGGATGCCCCCTTCAATTGAATTAGGCGAAATTTTGGTTAAGAACAGCTGCTTTGACAAAATTTTTTATTGTAATAGCGGAGCAGAAGCGGTAGAAGCTGCAATAAAGTTAAGTAAAAAATATGGAAAGAAATTTCATGGAGAAAATTGCTATGAGATCATCACCATGAAAAAATCCTTTCACGGAAGAACATTGGCAACTGTTACTGCAACAGGACAATCTAAATATCAAAAAGGATACCATCCTTTATTGCCTGGATTTTCCTACGTAGGTTTTAATAACTTTAAAGAATTAGAAAAAGCCGTCAATCAAAATACATGTGCAATTATTATTGAACCTATACAAGGAGAGGGTGGAATTCATCCTGCTGAGAAGACTTATTTAGAAAAAGTTCGATCCCTATGTGATAAAAATGACATAGTTCTTGTATTTGATGAAGTTCAGTGTGGAATAGGAAGAACAGGTGAACTTTTTGCATATCAATTGTTTGAAATAAAACCAGATGTTGTATCATTAGCTAAAGGGTTAGGAGGAGGTTTCCCAATAGGAGCAATGATGGCAACTCAAAGTAAGGCTGATGCTTTACAACCCGGTGATCACGCATCTACTTTCGGTGGTAATCCTTTGGCATGTACTGCAGGTAAAGTAATTCTAAAGAAGTTATTGGACGAAGGAGTTCTTGAAAATGTAAAGCAGGTAGGAGCTCATCTTAAAACTAAATTATTAGAATTACAAGAAAAATATGAAATGATAATAGATGTAAGGGGACATGGTTTAATGCTCGGTATTGAATTAAATTGCGCAGTGAAAAATATTGTTAAAGAATGTATGGAAAAAAATCTGCTGTTGTTAGGTGCTGGAGAAAATGTAATAAGATTTGTTCCACCGCTCATTATTGGAAAAAAAGAGATTGATGAAGGTATAGATATCTTGAATGAGGTATTACAGCAGTTTCAAAAAAAATAGAGGCTTAAGATAATGATTAAAGCAGGAATATTAGGAGCAACGGGTTATGCAGGACAAGAGTTAGTAAGAATCTTATATCACCATCCTGAAGTAGAGATTAAAGTACTGACCTCTAATAAACATAATAATCAAGAATATAATTCAATTTATGGAAATTTTAATAAAATCTGCGAAATGAAATGTGATGAGAATGAACTAGAAACAATAGCAAACCAGCTTGATGTAATTTTTTTATCATTACCTCATGGAGTTACTTCTAAATTATTATCAGATTCCATATTGGAAAATGTTAAGATTATCGATCTTAGTGCTGATTTTCGATTAAAATCTAAAGAAGTATATGAGGAGTGGTATAAGATTAAACATAATAATAAGGATTTGTTGAATCAGGCTGTTTACGGGCTTAGTGAATGGAAAAGAAAACAAATAAAAGAATCAAGATTAGTTGCTAACCCTGGTTGTTATCCGACATGTGCTTTACTGTGTCTATTACCTCTTATCAAAGAACGAATTTTAGATTCGGATAGTATAATTATTGACGCAAAATCAGGAGTCTCAGGAGCAGGTCGTTCCTTAAATCTCGCAACACACTTCTCGGAATGTAATGAATCGATAAAAGCTTACAATGTATCTTCTCATCGACATACACCAGAAATCGAACAACAATTAAGTGAATTCTATGGAAGTGAAATATCAGTAACTTTCACACCACATCTTATACCAATGAATCGAGGTATTTTATGTACTTGTTATGGAAATCTCAAGAAGTCTTTTAGTTATGATGAAATTGAACATTTATATGAAAAATATTATCAGAATGAATTTTTTATTCGTTTGACAGAGAAAGGTGTATTTCCTGAAACAAAATGGGTTAAGGGGTCTAATTATTGTGATATAGGATTTACATTAAATAAAAATGGTGATAAAATAATTATCATAGGAGCAATTGATAATTTAGTTAAGGGGGCAGCAGGACAGGCTGTTCAAAATATGAATTT
>JAHLWV010000432.1 GCA_019057735.1 Promethearchaeota archaeon
TTACTTTTTTTTAAAAGAGGAGGAATCTCTATTTTGTCAACGCTAATGTCTGCTCCAACTTTAGAATAATTAATTAGCTGTAAAATCGTGCCGAAAATTCCTCCATTTGATATATCTTTAGCGGAGTTTACGATTTTTAGTTTAGCAATTTCATTCATCGACTTCCTCTTATTCAAAACGTCCTCAGAGCTTTTAAAAGTTACTGTATCCCAATGGAGCTTACTTGCTTTTCCAACATTTCCACTAAAATCTACAGCGAGGATAATATCGTCTTTGTCTTGCGCATTAGTCGCAGATATATACTCGTCTCTCTTAATTTCGCCTATCACAGTCGAACTCAATTCGTTAAACTCTTTTAAATTCGTGTGACCCCGAACTATTGGAACCTGAAATAATTTCGAACCCTTGCAAATACCATCGATAATTTTTTGACCAAGGATTTGATCTTTGAATGATATAATTATGCTTACTGCTAACGGTTTTCCACCACACGCATAGATATCGTCCACACCGACCAAGATTGAGCTAAATCCCGCACCTAACGGGAAATTTTCTATATAACTCGTCTTTATTCTATCAGTAGTGATTAATGTGAGCATATCATTATTATTTGTAACAGCTGCTGAATCTTGACCAATATCTGAAAAAATTCGAGGACTTTTATAAGAATTCTCGTTAATACTTTGAACAAAGGGGCTAATTTCAGTCTTTTCTATGATGTTTAAATTTGTTCTAATATATCCAGCAATTTTATCTAGCATTAAATAATGTATATATAATTTAATATAATTAGATTGATAATTAATTAATATTAAAAACTATATTCCAGAACCCCAACTAATGGATAAATTAATTGATACATTAATTGAAGAGTCTATAATTAAAGGAATATTATTCTCTGCTTTCGATAAACTCGGGCCTCAACCAATTTATATGTTTCCAGCCCCTATTGATGAGGACTTACTGGAAAAAGCAAATTCAGATAATGGAGAGGCAAATAAACTTGGAATTTCCTTAAGAGATTACACGCAGATTGCGATTAAAAATATCTCCCTATTACTTGGGGATGGAAATATTTTTAAACAAGATTTTAACGATTTGAAGAAATACCACCATTTTGGTATCATGCCATTTCCTGATTTCCATTTAACTTCGCTTAGTTATTTCCATTTTATTGATGCTAAATTTTCAGAAATACCACTAGCAAGTGCTTTTTGCATATTAATAGATGAGAAAAAAAGGAGTTTCTTATACGATAATATAAACAGGTTAAAAAACGTAATTACTGATTTTTTTTCAGAATTTGATAAACGTATCACTGAAGAACTATTACCTCAGGAACTGGTTGCAAGAGATTTTAAAAAGCTTTTAGAAAAAATAAGTAACATTGAACAAACACCATCAACACCAATAACAACACAGAGAAAAATGAAAATTATTCTCTCGGGTCTTGATAATAGCGGAAAAACTAGCTTTATATTATCTGTTGATAGAAAATTCTCTAAGCTGATTGGATTGAAACCCACAAGAGGAGCAGATGTAAGTTCAATAGAAGCTTTAGGAACAACTATCTTTTTGTGGGACTTAGGCGGGCAGAGGAGATATCAAGAAGGATATCTCGATAAATCTCAAATTTACTTATTTGAAGCGGATTTGCTATTTTATTTTATCGACCTTAGAGATGAAGAGAGGTTCAGCGAAAGCATCGAATATCTCAAGAAAGTTAAAACTGCCTTGAAAAATTTGGAGCAGAATACTCCAATAATATACATTTTTTCGAAAGGAGATCCTGACATTATCGACTCTGTTGGAATGCAATCAAACATAAAAGACCTTAAAAAAACCTTAATAAATTTATCTTCTAACGGAAGTCCTGAAATTTATGTAACGAGTATGTTTAAAATCTTTTCAATTTTAAGAGCTTTTTCGTCTGGTATCGCAAAATTGAGCCCAAATAGGAATTTAATCGAACAAAATCTTCGAGAATTTTCTTCGCTCACAGGTTCATCGTTAGTTCTCCTTTTGAGTAGCGACGGTTTAGTGTTAGCAGAGCACTACACCCCAGAAGCAATAAAAATAACTAAAATGCAAAATTCTGAAGAATTAATAAATGTGTTTGAAGTCGTTGCCCCTCAGTTTACTATATTATTCAAGATTTTTTACAAATTTAAATTGTCTGAGAAAGAAGAAGCAATCTTTAGAGTTTCAAACTCAATAATCTTGTTAAAGCGAGTAGAAATCGTAAATTACGAGTTGTATATCCTCTTTTTAATTGATAACGAAAGTAAAAAAGATATTATAAACCAAAATCTTCAAGATTTTCTTAATCGCACTCAAGATTTACTACTGAGGTATATCTCTTAAATCTAATCTTAAAAGATGTGTTTCAACGGAGTTCGGTCAGATATTTCTTTTCTTAAAACCCTTTTTCGATAATAAGAATTGATAGCAGAAATCAGGGATATCGAGGGGATAATGCATTTTGCGAATTTAACAGGTCCAAATAACACAAAATCACTCCCGGCATTGACACAATAAGCCATTAAAGAAGCAATGCCACCACATCTCGCTTTTTCACCATATTTTTTAACAAAATTCCAACCATAAATTGCATTGGCGGGAGCAAATCCGGTGGGCAAACCTAACTCTGATTTTACTAACCTGGTTGTCTCAGCATTAATTCCTATAGAAGGTAGATCTAAAACCGCTGTATCAACTAGTATATTTTCTATATTAGCGCTTTGGGCTTTTTTAATCAATGTATTTTTTAAAAAATCGATTTTTTTTTGAGGAAAAATGTATTTATTACCGAATGTTAACAACACGGCATGTTTCACCCCAATTTCTTTCAACTTTTGCAAACTTTCTTCGCTGGT
>JAHLWV010000078.1 GCA_019057735.1 Promethearchaeota archaeon
AACTATCATTTTAGCTACAAAATTATATGTCGCCAAAGAAAAAAAAGATAAAACCGTATTCAATAAGATTAAGCATAAAATTGAAGATAATATTAATGAGATACTAAGATTTGGAAAAAATACAAGCGCTTTGAAAGCAATTGAATATGTTAAAGACTATGTTAGTAGTTTAGAGAGTTAAACTTTTTTTGATATTTTCTCAATAAACATCAAAGGGTACTTGAGTTCTTCAATCCATTCTACTTTTGCTATGATTTCTACAGATTTGAACTCTAGAACAACTTTAGCTTCAATGTGTTTCCCAGTAATTTCATCGTATTCAAATTCAGAAGATTTATCTCCTTGAATTTGTTTACGATTAATATTAACTTTAACAAATTTAACATATGGTTGGCATGAGATGGACGCTTCGATACCCTTTTCAATAGAATTAATAACGCTAGAATTCAAGGAAATTGGCATCCCACATAGAATATGATAAAGTGCACCTAACTTTATACCTATTTCAAAGCTTGCTCTTTCTCCATCACTTAAATCAGGGGGAAAATAAGCATTTTGTTTGTTATTAGACATTAAAAATCATCTACAATTTCTATTTTTGCTCCATGATTATTAGGTTTGCATAAATATATGTGTCCACCAACACCGTTTACACGCATCTGAGCCGCTTTTAAAAGTTTATTTGCTTCATCGTCAGATTCTACGATTCCTACTACGCTAGGTCCAAATGAAGACATTCCATAAGCTTTAACCCCATAATCATCAAAAAATGTTAGAACATCTTTTACAATTTCATGTTGGAGAGAGATTTCAATTTTTTTAAACCCAATATTCTGTATTCTTTTTAGTCCTTCACCAAAACTTGTTAAATCTTTTCGAATAATTCCTGGAACTAATTTCATTAGAATTTGATGTGATACTTCGTTCACTTCCTCTTTTGGGATAGGAGCATGTCTCTGAAAAATGCTAACTTCTTCGTCTCCATAGGCTCCTTTCTTTACATTTGGGATTACTAATACAAATCTCCAGTGTTCAGGAATTTGGTATCGTAAAATAGTAAGTGCGGGATTAGCAGATTTTGAAGCTGAAGAAGGAAGAAATGTTTCTTTTTCCTTACCTTTTCCAAATTCATGGCCAGCATCGACAATAAAACCACCTTTTTCAAAGCCTCTCCAACCAATCCCTGAAGTTCCACCCCTATTTACAAGTTTTGTCAGTTCTTCCACAGAAACATTATCAATATCTTTTAATTTAGTTATCGCTACTGCTATGGCTAACGAGAGTTGGGTTTTAGATCCTAATCCTACATGGCTTGGAAAGTATCTCTTTAATTTGAAGTGGAAGTTCTTATTACTTATGTTATACGCTTTGAAAACCTTTGAAGCTTGCTCGTTAATGACTTCAATCGATTCACGATAATATTTATGCGCTTCAATTTGAAACTCCTCTGCGTTATTAGAAGCTTCAAATATTACATTAGGTCTATCTAACATAAGGCCGATTCCACCATCAACCCGACCAAGATATCCGTTTTCGTCGATTAGAGAAAGATGGATCCTACATGGTGTCGTAATTCTACATTTTACCATTTTGCTTCAAGATAATAAAAAAATTTGGAGCTATGGATAAGAATTTTTAAAATAATTTAAATATGATATAATTAAGAATTTAGCAATAATTGTTTTAGAAGCTTGTTACTATTAGAAATCCAAAATTAATAATTCCACCCACAAGCAATGCCAAAAATATCTCTAAAAGAGATATCTGAATAGCATATTTCCAACTTGTTTGTTTTGCAATAAGGATAATAGTAGCGAAGCATGGAATGTAAAGCATTGTAACCATACTAAACACAATCATCTGAATTGGAGTGAGTAATTCTAGCAGGGTAACATTTAAAGAATTAGCTAAAATTGATAAGAGAACCAAAGTTAATTCCTTCCTTAGAATTCCATAGATTAAGAACACGCCTGTTATGGCAGGTAAACCAAGCCATAAAACTGTGACGGGACTTAAAATAATATTTACTGGCTCTAAAGCGTTAAATATTAATAAAATTTCTAAAACTATTCCAAGTATTAACATTATGGGCATAGCTTTAAATATAAACTCTTTACTTCGAACCCAAGTTTGCTTAAAAATGACTTTATAATTGGGTACTCTGTATTCGTGCATTTCCATTATAAGTTCCGTACATTGACCAGGTAATGTTTTATTCAGTATTCGACCAACGACAAAAATAGTTGAAAAATTAATCAAGAATAATATTAATATCCAATAAAATCCCAAATATCTTCCTACTAAACCTAACACGACGGTCATAGTCGCCGCACAAGGCACAAGAGAAGTAAGAGCTATGGAGACTTTTTTCTCCCTTTCAGTTTCCATTATTCTACATCCTGCACATGCAGCAACATTACATCCAAATCCTAAAATCATCGGAATAATCGTTTTTCCATGAACTCCTAGAGAATGCATTATTCTATCCATAAGAAACGCCGCTCTAGGCAAATAACCAGAATCTTGCAGAATTTCAATTACAAAAAAGAACGGTATTACATAAACTAAAACACCACCGACAGCTCCAATTAAACCCCCTACCCCTCCATCCCAAAAAATTTTAACTAAAACATTATCTTTACCAAAACTAGCATAAATAAGGTCACTCCAGACTAGGAAAGCGTCGTTAATCAAGCCTGCTATGAAGTCTCCAACAGAAAAGGTAAAAAAATAAATTCCAAACATTACTGCAATTAAAACAACATATCCAAAAATAGAATGAGTAGTTAGGTGATCAAGAAAATCAGTAAAAGATCGCTTTTTAACATTCTTCTTTAACTTTGTTACGAGAACTAAATCTATTATTTTTTTTATATTACTATAAATTTCTGACGAAATAATTGTATGTATATCCTCGCCGTGTAATTTTTCAAGTTCTTCTCGATAGATTTTAGATAATTTAATAATCACCTTTCCCTCTTCATTGTCTGTGAAAAGTTTAATAACTTCGCTATCGTTCTCGATCATTTTAATTGCCAAAAACCTTGAAGGATAATTACTTGACGATAAAATTTGTCCACGATCATTTAATTTATCAATAAAGCTTACTATTTTCGATTCTACCTCTTTTCCAAAAGTTGTTACCTCATTCAATTCTGGAAACTTAAAAGTCTTCTTGATTTTTTCCCTAGATTTAATTCTTTCGTGAACATGTTCAGTTCGATAGTAACTATGACCGTGATGTTTTGATTCTGCTGATTTTCTTCGTTTATAATGGTGATGGGGATGACGATACACTATAAGCTCAATAGCTTCTTCTAATAGTTGGTGGACACCAGTCCCGTGGACTGCTACCACAGGAAGAACTGGTAATTTAAAAATCCGTTCTAATTCTTTAAAATCTAAATCAATATTCCTCTTTCGTAACAGATCCATCTGATTTATGGCTAAAATCATCGGCACTTTTAATTCTAGCAATTGAAAAGTGAAGAATAAATTACGCTCTAAATTAGTAGCATCGATAACATTTATGATAATATCGACATTTTCCGATATAATATATTCCCTGCTTACAATTTCTTCTAAGGAGAATGTGGAGAGGGAATATATCCCCGGTAAATCAACGATATTAAAATGGTAACCTAAAAATTCTAGCTGTCCTTCCATTCGTTCAACAGTTTTTCCCGGCCAATTCCCAATTGTCTGACTAAGACCAGTAAGTTGGTTAAAGATAACAGATTTCCCAACATTGGGATTACCTGCTAGAGCAATGTTTATTGTATTTTTATAATTGGTTTCATTGCTAGATTTATTGTTTGGTGAGTGACAACTCATCTTTAACGCTCTTATGTTATTTTTAAATTTTGGTGCGATTCTAAACAAAAAATCTCTTTACAGGAAAAAATTTAGTTTAAACAGGCTCCATTACATTCAACTGTAATTTTGGACGCCAAACCCCTACCTATTACTAAGGAAGAGCCTTTTACGATTATTTCTATAGGTCCTTTGAAAGGAGCATTTTTAGTTTTTGTGATTTTTACACCCGGCACAAGGCCAAGATTAGCGAGCCGAGT
This sequence comes from Promethearchaeota archaeon, assembly GCA_019057735.1. The sequence continues at coordinate 4,074 of JAHLWV010000078.1, forward strand.
TTTTGCCTTATAACCAGCATTTACGCGTAAGACAATTGTTTCTTCCCCCTTTTCACATTCAGTTAAGCATTTAGTTAAAGATGTTCCTACAATCTGATTTGCTTTGTTATTTATCGATTCACTAGTCATTTTCTTTTACTCTTACTTTATCCATATCTTCAATTAAAATATAATGTAGGACCATATAAATATTTTAGTTATAATTAATTAAGTTAAATATATCTTTTAAAATAGGATTGGTAATCTTAAACTTCTTGAAAATTAGGATTAATTCAGTAAAATTAAATATTTATAAAGATATTTTATGGAAGTAGTTCTAATTTTAAATTTATTTTTAAATTTGACTCTTTTTAGAGTTAAAATTAAATAAATAACATTTGATCAATTCTTTTTATATTTACAAAGATAGAGAATTGAGTCCAAAAGTTTTTTTGCATATTATTGTTATCATTCTTATAAACACTAGTTATGATTTTGTAATAATCCGATTTTGAAAAATAATGAAAGGTGTTAAATTTTGAGCGATTTAGAAGGTTTGACAAGAAGATTGTTAATACAAAATAAACCTGAAGAAGAAATTCTTAGAAGATTAGTCCAAGAATACACTGATTTTAAAGATATTGATAAAGAGCTGGCATATACATTTGCAAAGGCGATCTTATCGGAATGTAAGAATAGCAATATATCAAAAGTTACGGAGCCGTTTATTAAAGACTTATTAGGGATAAATAGGGCAAATGTGACTGTGGGAAAGCAGGGTGTGGGATGTCGAGGCGTAGGGGATTTTTTTGTTCATAAACTAATAGCGAGTTTATCAGAAACTAAAAAACAACCATTTTTATCTCCTACTTCTTTGGATGACGCTGGGGCGGTAAAATTGTCTGATGTTAATATTTTAGATGGAAAGAATGACATTTTAATTGTCTCAAAAATGGAGGGAATCCATAGTCGCCTTAGTGATTTTCCTTTTGTTTGTGGGTTTCATGTTACTCGAGCGTGCTTGCGAGATTTGTACGTAAAAGGAGCAAAACCAATTTCTATTATGATAGATATTCATCTAGCTGATGATGCTGATGTAGGAAAATTATTTGATTTCATGGCGGGTGTTTCTACAGTTGCCGAAATATCAGGTGTTCCAATAACTGCCGGTTCAACTTTAAGGATAGGAGGAGATATGGTTATTGGAAATAGGTTAGTGGGCGGAATTAGTGCGGTTGGTGTTGCTCGAAACAAATTATTGGCGAGGCGCAACATTCAGGTTGGAGATAAAATATTAATGACCGAGGGTGCTGGAGGTGGAACTATAACGACAACAGCCATATACTCGGGAAATCATAATGTCGTAAACGAAACGATGAATATTAAATTCCTAGAGGCTTGTAACATCTTGTTAAAAGCAGATTATCTTAATGACATCAGGGCGATGTGCGATGTGACAAACGGGGGTCTTAGAGGAGATTTATACGAAATAAACTACGAAGCGAAATCAGGCGTAACAATATATGAACAGCGCGTACGAGAGCTAGTTAATCCTCGTGTGTTAAAACTGTTAGAAGATGTGGGAGTTGATTATTTAGGAGTTTCTTTAGACGCACTTCTAATTTATTGCTCAGAAAGTATATCGGAACAGATAATTACTGATTTGGCTGCGATAAATATCAAATGTGCTGAAATCGGTTATGTTGACAATTCTAATCAAGTAAATATGATTTACGAGGGAGAAGTGAAAAAATCAATTCTTCCCAAATTTCGTGAATCAGCTTATACTAAAATTAAACAAGAAATAGGGGAAGAAACTCCTGAAATGAAGTTTGAAATGGAGAAAAAAATTGAAAAGGCAGCTTCGGAAGCATTGAAAAAAAGACAAAAAATTATTGATTATATTAAGAAACAAAGCATCACGAATGTTTAAAGCTTCATTTACTTTGTAATTTAGTCTTCTTCATTAAAAGTAAGAACTTCGTTTAGGGATCCAGACCGAAATCCTTCCAAATCAATCGTAATGTAGCAAAATCCTAATTGTTTGAATTTAGTTTTAATTTTTTCAATGTTTTTATCAGTCATAACTTTCATAATATCCTCAGGCATAAGCTCGATTCGTGCCAGCTTTCCTTTGTGAAGTCTGACTCGTAATTGATTTAAATTGTAAGAGTTTCTCAAGTAATTTTCAGCCTCTCTAATCATGTCTAATTTCTCCTCGTTGATCTCTTGATTGTAGGGGATACGTGACGAAAAACAGGCCATTGAAGGTTTCGACTGTACTTCTAAGTTAAAGTATTTGCATATCTCTCTAATCTCTTGTTTGTTTATTTTGAAATCTATATAAGGAGTAGTAATATTTAATTCTTTCAAAGCTTGCATTCCGGGTCTATAATCTGATAAATCGTCGATATTTGACCCATCCAATATTATATCAAAACCCTTCTCTTCCTTAATTTTTATAATATCCTCATATAAGCCTGTTTTACAAATGTAACACCGATTTTTAGGATTAACTCTAAATTTTTCATTTTTTAAGGGATCACGCTCGATTATCAAGTGGGTTATGCTGTATTTTTTTGCAAATTCACTAGTTAATCTAATTTCCTCATCAGGATAAAGGATTGATTTTTCGGTTACAAGTAATGCGTTTTTAGCGAATTTATTTGAAAGAAACGCTAATAAACTACTATCAACTCCTCCAGAAAATGCAACGATTACTTTTCGATTTCTTAAGAAGGATGTAAGATTCTCAAGCTTACCTCTCAGATTCTTGGACAAATCCATCGTTATTCTAATTCTTTAGAAAATATGGTGAGTAATAAATTTTTATTTTAGAAAATATAAATAATACTAAGATTTATATACTATATCTGATATAGTATTCATAAGATACTATAAAATAAATACTATTTGTAAAAAAGGTGCAACAAAAATTGATAAAAAAAGTAAAAGGAATGGACACTGAGTTCCAAGAATATGCTTCCAAGTTTGAATCCGAAATAAATCGAGGTACTTCAACGCTTAGTATATTATCTATAATCAGCCAATATGGAAAGACTGGTGTACATGGATATCAAATCTCAAAAGATCTTCTAGAGCAAACGCATAATATGCTAATAATTGAAGAAGGCACGCTTTATCCTATATTAAGAAAACTTGAAGGGGATAGAATAATAAAATCTGAAAGAGAAGAAGAAGGAAGGAAGAGAAAGTTCTACTACATTACAACCTATGGAGAGAAAATATACAATTATTTATCAGGCTTTTATTCGAAACTAACCGAAGCAATCGCACCATTATTCGATGTTAGCGTCCATTTAAAACAAAATAAATATCTATATTGCCCCGCATGCGCCAATAAAATCGATATACAAAATTTAGAAGCAAAATATTGCGATGTATGTGGGCATTATATTGAAAAAGAATTAGATGAAAGAGGTTTAAAAAATGAATGAAAATAGCATGGAATATTCCGTGAGAGAATATATAAAGGAAATAGGGAAGAATCTTCCTGAATGGCTCAAAAACAAGAAAGAGCACAAAGAGATTTTGGCGGATTTGGAAGAACACCTATGGAGTAAAGCAGCAGAACTTTCAGAAACTGGCCAACCTGATGAAAAATCGGTTAAGTTAGCAATTGATGTCATGGGTACGCCTCAGAATATCGTAAAAGAGTATAAGCGACGTGGAGAACCTAAATACTATATAACTAAACAACTTTGGCCTTTATATATCAAAGCACTTTCTGCAGTTTTCGCAGTTATTGTAGCATTGGTCATAATTGGATTAATTGTGGGTTTTTTCACTGGAAATGTTTCATTTGAATCCTTAATCGGAGGACTTATTACGGGAATTCAATCGGGTCTGCTCCTTTCCTTTACAATAGTTACTATTGTATTCGTTGCTTTATCCATGGAAGGGTATTTTCCAGAAGATTTTAAGTCTAAAAAAGAACAAAAATTAATGAAACAATTAAGGGAACAAGAAATTGAAGAGGGGGTTCCCGCTTCTCAAACTCTAAAACAACACTTAAAACCTTTCATTAAGCCAGCTGGAGAAATTATCGGAGGAGGAATTGGTTTGATATTTGGCATCGTGCTTTTATCTCAACCTTTCCCCACATATATGTTTTTCCCAGATTTCTTGATGATTTTAAGATTTTTTGGATTGATTACAATGCTCGAAGGCTCTTTAGATATTTCTCGAGGGATAATTGGCAATCGGCGACCAGACACTCACCAAGTGCTACATATGATAACAATTCTGTTTAAACTCTCAGTAATTCCACTTTTAGTTATTCTAATGAATCGTCCTGAGATTTTCCCATTCTTTTCAGAACCATGGATACATGTTGGGATTTCTGTAGAGTTTTATGACGAATATAGAATGATACTTGGAGCATTTGTCGCGTTAACTTGCCTATTGACAATCGAAAACGTCTACAACATCATTAAGATACAAAAATATAAATAAATTTTTTTTTATTTTCTTTTTTATTTACTGTAAATTCTAATTATTTAGAGAGTTTTAGATAATTTTGAATGTTTTTGCTTAAAATTGAACATTATTTTCCTTGTTTTGGACTTTTTATGAGTTTTAGCAGGCTTAATTTATATTAGTATCTTTACAGTGTAATTAAGGAACCAAATTTTAGATTTTTATGATTTATAATTCTCACGAATAATTCAATTAATTATTATTAGTTATGACTAATTTTTCAAAATTTATTCTATTATTACTATCAATATTTTTACTGTCATTTATAAGTAGTTTAAGGTAAATTTGAAGGTTTTATATTATATTTAAAACGTTTTTATATTTCAGTAGTTCATGATTAACTAATAATAAATAAAAATTAATAAATGGAGAATATAAAAATGTCAAATATTATTGAAGTAGCCCGTAAAGAAGGCGGCTTTTCTACTCTTTTAAAAGCAATCGAGGTTGCTGGTCTTGTAGATACTTTGTCAAATGATGGACCATTTACTTTCTTTGCTCCCACAGATGATGCATTTTCTAAGCTTCCTTCTGAAACATTAAAAGAATTACTCAATGAACCGGAGAAACTTAAAAAGATTCTTTTGTTCCATATAGCCAAGGGTAAAATAATGACAAGTGCGGCAGCTGACTTAACAGAACCTATGGAAGTAGAAACACTACATGGTAAGAAACTTAAATTGGATCCTTTTAAACATCTGATCAATGATAAAGCGCAATTCGTTAAGCCTGATGTTGAAGCTAGTAATGGTGTCATTCATATCATAGACGCAGTTCTATTTCCCTCTTAGATGAATTTAAGTAATTATCAAGGTCTTAAATTTTTTTTTTTT
>JAHLWV010000433.1 GCA_019057735.1 Promethearchaeota archaeon
TAAAGAAAAAGATGAGCTGGTTATTAAAGCTAAAGCACATATCAGAAAAATTGCTCTAACAAATAAAACCTACAACAAAAGAGCAGAAATTGCTAGAAAAAACGCTAAAATTGCGATAAAAAGGGGAGAGAGAAACAGAGCTAAAAACTATCTTATTCAACATAAGCAGTATCAAATGAAGGTAGATCGTCAGAACAATATTCGATCTAAAATAGAACGTCAGATAGAAGCGATTGAGGAAGGCCAAATGATTTCAATGACAGGAGACTTAATGAGTGGCATAAGAGATGAGCTCGCTGGAATTGCTTCTAAAGTTGCCCCCGAAAAGATTGCTGAAATCGCAGAAGATTCTGAAGCTTATGTAGCAGAAATTGAGGAATCTGCCGATATTCTTGCCGGTGATCCCGAAATTGATTTAGCAATTGATATAACAGACGAATTAAATCAACTTGAAACTGAAATGCTTTTAGAGCAAGGTGGTCAAATGCCAGAAGTCCCTGATGATGAACTTGCGTATATTTCAGAGTTTGAAGAAATGGAGGAAGAACCTGGAATAAAAACAAAGGCAAAATTAGAGGATGAGATAGACAAATTGAGAAAAGAGTTAGAAGGTAGTTAACTGTTCTAAGGACTTCGTAAGTAGAAAGAAATGTAGAATCTAAGTATAATATCTTTCTTTATCAATTTCTTTTGATGAGTTCCTTAAAAACTCTTCATCTTCCATGTCGTCATCTAAAACCTCAATGTTTTTCTCGATTATATAAATTTCCTTTTGTAAATTCTTAAAGTTTTTAAAGAAATCTATTTCTGAGATATTTCCTGATTCAAATTTAGAATCTAATGCTTTTAGCGTTTCTTCAAGGCTGTATTTCTCTTTTTGTAGATCAAACATTTTTTTACGTCTCGATTTACTATGCCTTTTAGAGTAAGGCCTTGACGTTTCGTTTGGATAATTTGAAATAGAATCGCGATTGAATAATTCGGATAGGTGATTTTTTGAATAATCCTGATATTGCGGCATTCGTCTACCTTTTTCAATTTGTTCATAGTATCCGGGATCGTTTTTCATACTATCAAAGATATGTGAGTTGTTGAGTGGTGCGCTAGGGAAAATTTTGCCATATCTTTGTAATTGTTCTAATTTTCTCATTAATAAATTTTTTTCTTCAGCATCTGCAATACGATTTCCGAATCCATTGTTAAAACTTGTAGGTTTATAATTCTGTATCCTGTTGTTATCGATTAAGCTTTGTAAGAAAAATTCGTTCTGATTATAATTCGGTGGAGCATTAATCGGTACGTTATTGTAATAATGATTTAATTCTCTAGGGTTCTTATTGTTTCTATTATAAAATAATGGATTTCCGGGTAAATTTTGATAATTTGGATTAGGATAATAGGGTAAGTTAGGATCCCAGGGAATGTTACTTTGATAAGAATTATAATAAGGCTGATTTGGTGTAATGTTAGGCATATAATTCGGGTTTTGATTAGATACCTGCGATACTTGACTGTAATTAGCCATTTTATTATTAGGTTTAACATTATTGTATTGACATTTCAAACTGAAGAAAGAATTGATAGCCTCTTCAATAAAGTTTGTTAGATCACTCAAACCAACCTCAATGTTAAAAAGTTTTTTAGCAGCATCTTTATCGTAAACTATGGTCTCGTCAAAACTTCTTGCGAGCAAAATATAGTCTAGTACGCGAGAAATAGAGTTGGGAGGAAGAGAAAATTCATATCTACCGTAGGGAAACTCAATGTAAAGTTTCTTAAAGATTTTTCCTCTGATTTGAACTTTCGTTAAATCTTTTACTGGAGCTTTAAATATGCCCTCTTGCTTTTTCTTTCGCTTCCCATATTCATGAACAAAGGAAAGGTCAAAATTAGTGATGAAAAGAATTCCTTTATCTTTTTTGTATTTATCATGAGTATTAAGACCGTTAGCTAATTTAGCATATATTGCATAAACGGGTTTTTCTTCGTCGGCTAAATTCAGAAACTTTAGATAATTTGTGAAATAATAAGTTATTTTATCAATAAAACTAAGGTTCTTTGAAAGAGTCTCGATGCTTGTACTAATTGTTTTAACATTATCGCCTATAAAAGAAGTTATTGATTTATAAGTTCTAGTCAAATTTTCTAAAATATCTTCAATAATCTTAATATTCGAATTCTGTTGCGTGTAAATATCGAAAAAATATTCCTTATTAAGAGATAAATGTTGAATGAAATTACGAATCTTTTCTATAAGAGTTTCTTTCGCATATATAAATAACTTGAAGAGAGCTAATAAATCTAGTTCCATAGTAGGGTAATGAAAACACCTAACAGGGGGAGCTCTTGCATCCATAACCTGCTGTTTTAATTGGTATAACGATCCTAATAAATCTCTTAAGGGAGTTATGAAACTTCTTGAATTTTTAATTAACTCCAAAAAACTTTTTTCTAAGTCTTCTTTTTTTTCGTAGATATTAACAATTTGGTTCGAATTACATTTCGGACAAGATTTTAGGAGCTGAGTTTTCTGAGTTATATTTGTTGAGTCACAATCTTGACACACAGAATCAGTTATATTTGTTGATTCACAATCTTGACAAACATATGACTTAATTTTATCTTCGTGTAAACAGTCGGAGCAACAACTGGTCCCACAACTTTCACAATAATATGCCAATTTCACATTTCTCTGACAGAAAAGGCAAATTTGGAAGTGGTGTTCCGACATAATTAGTTTTAAACCCGAATTATTTAAATTTAAAAACAAACAATTTTTGATCGCTTTATCAATATGGATGATGAAAATTTACCTATAAAATAAGAGTGTTATTTCGGTATTATCCTAAGAGTGCTTAAAATTGGCAAGAATAAG
>JAHLWV010000434.1 GCA_019057735.1 Promethearchaeota archaeon
ACCTCTGGGGGCATCGGTGCTGCTCCAGTATTACAAATTCTTATAGATTTAAGATATTTTGCATAATCTTCTAAGTCATCTCTTTCCAATAAACGCATATACATTGTTGGTACTCCTGGAAACATTGACGGACTTGTTGCTTTAATTAATTCGAATAAAGATTTTTGGTCGCGGGGATCTGGATTTAAAGCAATAGTTGATGCATTATAGATCATAGTATTCATACATACCGTTTGACCATATATATGGAAAAGTGGTAAGTTAGTGAGTCCAGTATCTTTACCTCTTTTAACTTCCGCGCCTAACCATTTGTGAGTTGCTATACAATTAGATACTATATTATAATGGGTCAGCATTGCGCCTTTAGGAAGTCCTGTTGTGCCTCCGGTGTATTGCAAGCAAGCTATATCTTCCTTTGCATTTATCTCGAACTTTGGCGGATTTGGCTTCGTATTAGCAATTAAATTAAGAAATTGTAGTGTGCCTGCTATTTCAGTTGGATTTCTTGGAGCCATAGGAGAATAATCAAATACATTTGTTATAATAACATGTCTTATCCGAGTTCTATCACGTATTTTGTTAATCTTTTCTACTTGGTTATCCCAGGCTATTAGGATTTCTGCGCCTGAATCATTTAGTTGATACGCGAACTCATGTTCTGTGTGAAGAACGCTACAAGCCGTCACAATTCCTCCTGCTTTCAATATCCCATAATAACTAAACATAAATTGGGGAAAATTTGGTATCATAATTGCTACTACATCTCCTCTCTTAACTCCTAAATTCACAAGAGCAGTTGCAAGTCTCTCAGCGATGTCTTTGAATTTCTTGTAGGTGATTTTGTTCTTAACAAACCAAATAGCTGTTCGACTACCAAAATCTTTTGCGGCATTATCTAGAAATTCATAAATATTCATCTCTGGGTAATCAATATGTTCAGGAACTCCTTCATCATAATGTTTTACCCAAGGTTTTTCGGCATATGGGTTTTCAATCATTTTTAGTTAACCTTTTAATATTTTTCTTTGTTTCTACATATTAAATTTCGTTTTTTAATTCAAAGAAGATAATTAAAATAAAATTTTATTTAATTTCTGTGATATTATCTATTGCGACATCAGCAGATTCGCAAACATAATCGCATTCGTCATGAATTAATCTTTTTAAACCTGACAATATTTCAGGAGTATTCAGTTTTATCTTTCCTAACGCTTCAGATGATCTCCACCTTACATCTGGTTTTTTATCGTTTAAAGCGATTAACAAGGATGGTACAGCATCTGCTGCTAAATGTCCAAACTTCCCTATTGAAAGCGCTGCTTCTCTTCGAACAATACTTTTAGAATCAGTTAATGCAGTATTTAATGCTAATCGGACCTCATCTGAGTAAACTCCTATATTTCCTAACGTTCTTACTATCTCTACTCTAATCCGGGTCTTATTACCGGCTAATAATTTACTTAAATGTGGAATGCTATCCTTCGCTTCACTACCAATTCCTCCAATTGCAGATATGATCAGAACTTTTGTTTTTGTATTTACAGTATTAAGTGCATTAAGGAGGGAATTAACTGATTTTTCACCTAGACTTCGTAAAGAATCCGCTGCCTTACCCCTAACTTCTTCTTTTTTATCTTTAAGCATTACAGATAATTGTTTTATAACTTCTGGATTGGGTATCTGTAATTCTCCTAAAGTTTCAACAGCGCTTTTTCTTACAATTCTATTATTATGATTTAATATTTCAAATAAATAAGGTATCGAAGCTTCTCCTATTTGAGTTAGAGTATTTACAACTCTATACCGTACTCTCCAATCTCTATCACTAAGAGCGTTGATTAGAGTTGGAATAGCTTCCACCGAGTTTTTTCCGATATTACTAATTGCCCGAGCGGATGCTGTTCTTACATTCCAATTTGGATCTTTAAGACTACTCATTAACACTTGAATTGCTTCAAACGCATCAGGACCTAATAATCCTAGAGATTTTGCTGCTTCTGCTCGAACTTCCTCGTTACTATCTTTTAAAGCGTTTTGAAGAGATTGAACAGAATCAGAAGAAGCTTTGCCTATTTTTCCAAGGGCTCTAATTGCTGCAACACGAATAGTAGCTTCTTGATTTGTTGTGAAGTTTTTCAGAGATGACACGGCACTTTCTGCTAAACCTCCAATTTTTCCTAGGGACCTGGCTGCTTCACGGCAAATGCTCCAATCATTGTCTTCTAAACAGTAGGTAATTTTATCTACTGCTTCCTTACCGGATTTATCTCCTAGTTCCCCTAACACATAAATCGAGTTAAAACGGATTGATCTTATTTCATTATCAATATTCTTAATTACCTCATTGATAATCGATGGATCTTTTTCAATTCTGGCAAGAACGAGGTCAATTCTAGCATCTCTTAATAATTGTTCTAAAGAAGCGGAAATCTTATTATCACCTTTTATTTCTAAATACCTAAATATATTTTTTTAATTCGCGGTTCTTTTTTCAATTGTTCTGCTGTACCCCTCATTTCTATCTTTCCCTCTTCGAGCAAGTGAATATTTTCGCCAACTTCCATGGCTAAAACAGCATCCTGTTCAACTAATAAAGTTGTTGTGCCTTCACCTTTAATTTTTTCAATAGCGTCAAAGATTTTTTTTTTAACTTTTGGAGCCAAACCTAATGAGGGTTCATCCAATAACAATAGTTTTGGATTCGACATGAACGAGCGAGCTATGGCAAGCATTTGCTGTTCACCTCCACTGAGAGTTCCAGCCCGTTGTTTTCTCCTCTCGTTAAGACGTGGAAAGATTTCAAACATAAATTCTAACTGCTTTTTATAAGTTGCTTTATCTTTTAGAATGTATGCTCCCATCTTAAGGTTATCTT
>JAHLWV010000435.1 GCA_019057735.1 Promethearchaeota archaeon
TGAATATTTTGACTTATGCCATAAAATGTACCACGTGTGAAAAAAGGTTTAAGTTTCTTATAGAGGATCATCGCATCTTTCAAAGCTTTAAATTTTTTATCATCTCTATTATTTAATCCTCCAATTCCTAGATGTCTTGCTAGAGAAGCGTAATACCAGAATTGTAGCATGTTCTCGTTATCACTATTTTCATTAATCATCAAATATAATGGAATTGGATAAGCTAAATTATATTCAAAAAGCTGTAAGGCTCTACCCGATATTAAATCCTGCATTGGATTCCACATACATTCAAACCCCCAGTTCTCATCAAAACTATGAGGTAGATTGTGTTGAATATATAAAGGATGTCTAGGTTTAACACCTCTATCATGTGCTTCAATAAGAATGTTTGGATATGCCTTTTTCACGTTTTGAATTACCTTGAAAATATTTTCTATATGAGTCTGTTTCCTCATAGGAATTTCATGACCGTGGTTTTTACTATAACAACCAAGATTGTCTGCCATGAACGTTGAAAAGTCAGTAAAATCAAACATGAAAAAATCTATACCTTCCTTTGCTAATTCTAATAACCTACACGTCTTTTCAGTAACCCAAAATTGATTTGCACATACACAATATAAATTAATATATGGATCAGCTATTACTTTAGCACCTTTCTTCGACCTCATATAAAACTCATCGGGTTCATTATCTCCTTCAAAATTCATCATAAGATGAAGAGCTAATTTTAAACCATATTTTTCGTGAATGATCTTCGAAAATTCTTTTAGAGTGCCAAATCTTTCTTCGTTCCATATCTCTGATCCATGCGCTGTGCTCCAACCTGGATCTAAATACAAGCTTTCAGCACCAACATCCCTAGCAAGAGCAGCTTCTTCATACAATTGTTCTAATGTATATAATTTATATTCATTACTTTCAGAAAAAAATCCGACTTCTTCATAAGCCCAACCAAGGTTATAGAGCTCGTCCCAATGGACTGGAGGATTGTAATCTTCTTTAAATTTATGTCCTTTTTCTTCAAGATGACTTCTGTAGAGATAATAACCATCTTTATAATCGCCTTCATAAACAGCATATCTAGATGCTCCGAATGAGTAACTTTCTTGAGAATCTAAGGTCGTAACAGACTCCGGATTATCTTTATAAAGAAACACTCCTCCAAATAGAATACATACATCTTCAACGCCTCTCCCTGGCAACTTATATGGCATGCGACAAAATCGAGAATATTCCATTTGAGTAGGATTATAATTGCAGGTAAGTAACCCTCCTTTTGGATTGCCCCATAACCAGCCCTCATCACAATATCCCGGCATTTCAGCTGTGATATCAATCCAAGCACCAAAAACAAGGTCATTAGCAGTAACAAATTCCTTTTTTCTATCATCTCCGTAACAATAAAATCGGCGTGTAGGTATTGAAGTTAAAGTATATTCGTCTAAATGGTCATTCCAACCTGAATATTGCCTAAATAGGGCTTTTTTAAAACCTAAATTTATGTATCCCAGCTTGACTTTCTTCTTTCCGAGATTGGTAATAGTTATATACTCATCCAACCATATACTTCTCTTTTTGAGAATAAATTTTTGAGAGATATATATATCCGTTCCTTCAAAATGACCTTCTATAACTAAGCTCTCTTTTCCATCAATGTAAATTTTTCTCGATACAAGCTTCTTTGCATTATATTCTGCGTTTGCACCAAATAAATAAGCATATCGGGATCCTTTCTTACTCGATGTCAAAATTCGGTAATGATAATCTTCATCAGCATAAATTTCATTGGTGATTTTACTTTTAAGCTCATATTTGAAATCATTTTCACCATCTTGACGGATTTTAAATATCCAATAGTGGTTTTCAAGTTTATATACTGTCAATTCTATATCATCAAAAGTTTATTAATTATAAAAACAAATTATATTAAATAAATATTGAATTCAACTGTGAATTTAATTCAATATTTTAAAAGTATTTTAGGTTAAAAGATAAACCTATAAATACAACTTCGATTAAAATTATTTAATCTTTAATTTTAATAGAAAGATTTACAGAGATGTATAATAAATGAATCAAACAGATGTAGAATTAAAAGAAACAAGATACTCCAGTTTAAATATCCTATCATTTAGCATGTACCAAATTGTGTGGTCTATTATTATTTCTGCTTTAAACTTGACTTACTTTTTCTTCTATCATACGGTGGTCGGGCTCGAGCCCGTTCTAATATTTCTTGCTATGGCTATTTTTACAGCTTGGGATTCAATCAACGAGCCTTTGCTCGCTTTTTTAGTTGACAGGAACTTTAAGTGGACTAGAAAATGGGGTAGACGTTTTCCATGGATAGTAGTTTTTATTATCCCATGGTGTCTTTCTTTTTACCTTATTTACACTCCACCTAATGTCGATCCTGCGACAAATCCTTGGCCCGTTTTTGGCTGGCTAATAATGTCCTTTTTCATATTTGACACTTTTATTACTATATTGGATGTAAATGTTGGTACTCTTCGAGCTGATAAATTTCGCTCTGATGCTCAACGTAAAAGATATTCTAAATTCTTTGGACCTATAGATATGATTGCTGTAGCTATTGGTACGATGATCCCTCCGCTTTTTCTCTTTGGTCAAACTCGAGACGCGTATGCCCTTATGGCAGCAGCTATCATTGTTATCGCAATAATTTGTGCCATTTTATTCTTACCAGGTGTCCGAGAGGATAAAAGCATTATTGATCGCTATTATTCGAGAGAATACGAAAGGATGGGATTTTTTACAGGAATGAAACAAGTAGTTAAACAGAAAAGCTTTATGGTATTTTACGCTTCATACACTACCTTTGGCATAGCAACAAC
>JAHLWV010000436.1 GCA_019057735.1 Promethearchaeota archaeon
GTTAAAGTTTGTTTCTGCTTTAGTTATGATGTTCATGCCATTTCTTTCAATCATTTTGTATATTGAAATAACCGAGGGTATTTATCCTTTATACCCTATAGAAGGACAAATCTTTCTCTATAGTTTTTTTATGTGGATATTTTTAACGATATCGATCCTTTATATCTTTCTTTTTGGGTTGTTTACTACTAGTTCTTTAATGTCAGGTAACGCCTTCAAATGGTTACAAACCTTACCAATATCTCGAAATGATTTAAAAAAATTAGGATTTATGACATTATTACGAAATTTAATTGCCCCGATAATTGTAATGACTTTTGCTCTTCCAATTGTTTTACTTATAGTAACTCAGAGTTTTCTAACTTTTATTTTAAGCGTTATATCATCATTCTTCATTACAATTTTAGGTGTAAGTATTCTGATTATTGTTGCAGAGAGATTTAGCCGAATTTTTTCTGAATCAAACCGAAATTCAAAAAAAGCAAATACTTTAAGAATTGTCTCTTTGATGGGGTTTTTTTTTGTAGCTTTTGGCTCAAGTTTTGTTTTACAATTTGGAATGAATTCTATAGTAAATCTTATTGATGATTTTAGCACAAATCCTCCCTCAATGGATTTAAATATTTTATTGAGTTTTATTCCATTACCGTTTGCGCCCGGTTATTTAGTTGGATTAAGTTTAACGACTGAACAAGTTCCTCTAATTTTATGGATATCAAGTTTAATAGGAATGGCAATTCTAGCAGTAATCGCTTTTCTTTTTTATAAAGTAGCTATAAAATCTTTAAATAGCGTAGCCACTATTGATTATAATATTGCCAAGATAAAAAAGAAATCTAAGACAATAACAAAACCTATTGAAATTGAAATAAAAACGATGTCTCCCGTCAAATCTTATATTCGTAAGGATTTAATATCTTCAACACGGGATTATCAATCTTTAATTTTTATTCTTATGCCTCTTTTCTATCCTATAATTCTAATTTTTTCGATGCAATCTGTTATAACTAGAGAAGTATCATCAACCTTTAGTATTATGATATTATGGGCAATTATTATGATAGTTAATCAATTTATACCACTTTTGCTTGTTGGAGGATTGCTAAATCTTGAGGAATCAGGTTCGTCTACTCTTGCTTCATTGCCCCTTTTACCACGCGACCAAGCTAAAGGTAAATTAATATTGATGCTAATTATCCAAGGAATTTCATTAATTTTAATGGCTACACTTCTAACAATTCTAACTCAATCGATTATAGTTCTAATCCTATTTCTAAGCAGTTTACCAATTCTTTGGATGTTTCTATTATTTATATTCGAAATGAAGATTCGATTATTCGGAACAATGAAATACAAGTACGTGCTTGAGGAATTTAATATTAAAAATAAATTATTGAAATGGGTATCAATAATTGCTGCTGATGTAGGTGTCTGCATTTTTATTCTAATACTTGGATTTACATTTTTTATTACTCTAGGAATTATGCCAACTTCAATCATATTGTTTTTCTTAGGATTAATAGGATTATCTGTGCTTATTTACACCTTTACAAAAATGTTTCCTAAACTTGATAAGTTACCACTGTTCGAAACAAGGGGGTTATTAAGAAATAAACCAATTCTTGGGAGTATAGTAGTAATGCTTTTATTCATATTTTTTCCATGGATTGCAGTATTTATTGAAGTTATTTTTCTCCCCCGCATTTCGGGGTTAGAATTTACAGGAATCTTATTCGTAGAATTCTTCCTGATTGAGGGTTTTATAGCGCTTTTATTACTCCTAATAGTTCCAAAGGGGATGAAATTACCATGTAAAGATGAAACAATTATAGGTTATACTAAAACAATCGGATTGACAAGGATTAAACCTTTAGGTCGAAACCTCCTAATTGGATTTGGCTCTTTTGCAATTTTTAGTATTACTTTGTTTATTGGGGGTAATATTCTAGGAGTATTTGAATTTGCTCCTGAGTTTTTATTTAGAGATCCAAATCCATTTTATCCAGGAATTGCTAGTTTTGGTTGGTTTATTTGGATTTTTATGATTAGACCGGGGTTATGGGAGGAAGTAACGTTTCGGGGAGTTGTGATACCTCTTCTTTCAAAAAAATATAATAATATGTTCTCAATTATAATAAGTGGCATGATCTTTGGATTAGCACACGCATTTAACATCGTAGGGGTTTTATTATCGGGTGGGGATCATATTTATACGCTATTTCAGGTGATATACACGACCCTGATTGGTTTCTCCATGGGATATATGTACATAAAAACTAAGAGCCTACTTCCAAGCATAATATACCATTATTTAATTGATACTGTGGGAATGATTTTTCTTAATGTTGCCTTCGAAAACATTGTACTGACAGGAGTATTTTTAATTGTATTTTTAGGCGTAATACCTTCAATCCTTAATATTGGCTTTACAAAATTGGTTTTTTGGAAGGATAGAAGTGAAATTTTATAATTAATAAACAATAAAAATTGTAAAAAACTTTAATATGATGATGTAGAATGGATGATAGTGTTATGATTTCTGTAAGTGAGTTAAAGAAATTTTTTGGGGAAGTTAAAGCGGTAAACGGAATTTCCTTTACGGTAAACAAGGGAGAAGTTTTTGGCCTTTTAGGACCCAACGGAGCTGGAAAAACTACGACCATTAAACTTCTGTTAGGTTTACTCGAACCAAACGAGGGCACCATAAAAATTATGGGATTAAATCCCGAAACTGAAGAAGTTCAAATCAAGAGTCGTGTTGGGTATGTTTCAGAAGAGCCTTTGATATTTCGCTCACTTACTCCCAAGGACTTGTTTAATTTTATTGCGTCAATACGCAAATTAAACGCAGAAGAAACTT
>JAHLWV010000437.1 GCA_019057735.1 Promethearchaeota archaeon
GCAATCAAAGGAGACGACGAAGAATTTAAAATCATCTACGAAGGAGATGTTGTGGAATTTGAAGTTACCGATGGTGCCAAAGGACCCCAAGCAACAGATTTAGTTGTTACAGAAAAAGGACCTCGCCAGAGTTTTAGATCAGAAAATCGTTATTAAAAATTAATGTCGAATTAATTTAGAACATGTAAGAAAGAAATATTTTAGGAAATGTCAGAAAGATAGAAACGCATAAAATGCCCAATGGGAAGAGATTTTTACTTTTTATTAGTTTTGATTTTTCCCTTTTTTTTTATTTTTTATTTTTTATTTTTTAATTAATCATTAGGATAATGTAAAATTATATATGACTAAACTTCTATTAATGAAAGTGAAATGGTAATCCTTTTCGAATCCTTTGGTAATTTTACTACGGGACAAACCTCATATATCGCACTTGTCTCAAAAAAGTCCAGGGGGACCATTACTTTAACAGAAAAAGAGTTTTTGTTTAAATCTGTAAAAGATAAAATAACCTTCCACCTTAGAATTAGCGATATTCAAAATTTCGCAATGAAATCGAGATTTCAGCTTCCAACTATTGAACTATTAAGCATTCAAGGAATAATATATACATTTTATCCTCATAAAAAAGAAGGAAGTTCACTTGCAACTTCCAAGAAAGCTACTACGGATCTTTTTAGACAGTTGACAAGATCAACATTCAAAAAAGAGAGTCCGATTTTGTTCGAAACAATAGGCAGCATTAGAGATTACGAATTGATAGAAAAAGAGGCTGTCTCAGATTCTCTAAGGGGTATGATCTTTTTAAACGAAGATTTTTTATCTTTTAAACCGTTTACAGAAAAATCTATTTATCAAATACCAATATTGAACATTCGTAAAATTATATTTGACACATCAAATATCGGTCCAGCAGTAAACATTCAAACAAAAGAGGGTAAGTCTTACACTTTTATGGCACTCAAAAAACAATTAAAGATGTATGCTAAAGACAAATCAAAAACCGGAAAACTTTACGAACTTTTAAACCAAGCTAAAATTTATAAATCGTCTGAGCAAATCCGTCTGGAAAAGGACGAACAGGAAAAAATTGAACGGATAAAGTCGATGATGGAAGTTTCTAATCGTTTAAGACTTGACATGATTAGAATTGCTTTAGACATGGACGAAAAATCATTCACTCAAAAGGTTTTCCAATGGGCTAAAGAATTTAACTTTTTAATTGATGGAGATTATTTGATTATTAACCAGGATACTGCTAAGGAATTTATAGAAGACTTATCAGTGGGAGCGAATATCTTATCGCGTAAGGGGATAAAAATAAAATGTCGATTTTGTGAGAAGTTAATTGAATATGGCGCTAAGATATGTCCTCATTGTGGAAGGGACACAACTAATTAGTAAAAATTTATTCTAGTCCCCCCATTGAACAAGACGCCGTTCACCTTCAAGAGATCTTAACCGAGAAAGTTCTTGAGAAACTTCTAACGTCCCAATATATTTTCCTGCGTCATTATGCATAGCAAAATATCTAATCATTATGAAAGCGTCACCTGCTTGAATCCAAAATTCAGCTACCTTTTTTTCTCCTGATTTAAACTTCTCCAAAATATCCTCTACGATATCCACACTTTTGGGAGGATGGCATTTTTGAACGGTTCGACCAATGACTCCTCGGCTCCTTGGAAAAATTCGATCTTCTGTATCGGAATAATATGCTACCTCATCGTTCTCGTTTACAAAACTTAAATCTAAGGGGAGGGTTTTCAACATGATATTGATTTGTTCTATAGTTAAATTTCCTATATCAAGGTTGAGAGCTCCTTCTGCTTTTGCAGTTATTGCCGGGAGAGGCTTATGAAGATCTGCTGTAGTTACGGGTTTCCATTGATCACCAGGTGTAACTCCAAATACAAAGCCAATTTCCTCTTCGCCCTCACGAACATTTACCCAATCGGGCTCACTGAAAAACTCCAATGTCATGGGGAAGAGAATGTGTTCCTCTTTGTAAATCATATCCTCTATTTTTTGCAATGCTAATTGTATTTCTTCAATTTGAGTTGTTTTTAACAAGGGGCGTATCTCATCGTGAACAGCCCACATGACTTGAGGTGGTCCAGAAATTCCATGTTTCTCAAGGATTGGAAATAATTGGTTTTCTTTTCGAGCATAGTGTGTATTTATTCCCCCTAATTTACGAAATATTTCAACTTTATCGGATTCCGGGGCTGATCTGATTTGTCGTATTAAATTTGCAATTTCTAAGTTTTCTTGTAAATAGGTATGGATTGGATGTCCAGGGATCGTTTCATACTCTTCTTTCATATTTAAAGAATCCCTAAATAATTCAACGTGTAAATCACTTAACTTTGTGATCTCTTTCGGATCTAAGTGTCCTTCGTCTATAAGTTGCTGCTCCAACTGAGCGATTTCATACGATGTTATGTCTCCAACAGCTTCTTTAAATTGAGCTTTCAATATATTAATTTCGACACCTTTATGCATGTCAAGTAATAGTTTTTTCAACATTTCTTTTCGATCTTTCTCTGGAGGTATATCAGCACTGGCTTCAATAGCACTCTTAACGGTTGAAATAATTTTTTCTAAAGAAACTTCTAATATCACAGCAACCATTTCTAGAGTTGCTTTTTTTCCTATCGTTTTTCTTACGATTGGATTTTTAAATCTCTTAGCTTTAGTAGAAAGCTTATATAATTCATCGTAAACTAATGGATATTTATCAATTAAAGGGAGTATTTTGGTTGAGTTATTTATTTCCATTTTTATTCTGCTCTTAAGATAGTTATTGTGAGTTAAGTTAACGCTATATACAATTCATATTTCTTTATGAACATTTTCC
>JAHLWV010000438.1 GCA_019057735.1 Promethearchaeota archaeon
GATGAAGAATTTAAATCTTTTGTTTCAGAGAAGCTAACTGAAGATCAATCCCACTTCAATGTGGATAAACTTAGCCAATTGGGGATGAGAGCTCTTAAAAATGCATTAAAATACATGGAAAAGGAGAAGGAGATATAAAGATGCATATTACGAATCTTATTTTTAAAAACTTCATGGGATATAAGCAATTAACTCTTCCAAAAAAATTGAAAGAATTTCCAAAAGGATTAATATTAATTAGTGGAAAGAACTCATACGGTAAATCTACTATTTTAGAAGGGGTTTTGTTCGCTTTTTTCGGACCTAAAATATTTCGCGGAAGAAATGCAGCCTCATTTATCGCATATGGAGAAGAAAAAGCCGAACTAACTATTTATTTTACTATTGATAACATAAAATATAATATTTATCGTAAATGGGGTAGAACTGGAGCCACTACTACGAAATTGTTTGAATGGGTTAAAACTTCTTATCGTGAAATAAAGACCTTTAATATTGAAAACTTCTTCGAAATTTCTACAGAGCAAGCTTTAAATACAGTATTCGTAAGACAAGGAGAGGTGGAGGAGTTAGCAAACAAAAAAGGTGCTGACCTAAGAGAAATGATAATTGATCTTTTCAGACTCAATATAATCGATGATGCGCTCGCTTTCCTTGATAGAGAATCCAAAGATGCTAAATTTAATAAAGAAAAGTTGGAAAGGAAAAGAGTTCCAATAGACCGGATCGAAAAGGATATCACTGGCGTAGAGCTCGAAAATGTAGAATTGGAAAAAAAACTTACTGACAATATTAGGTCTCAAAAAGAACACGAACAACAAATTTCTGATTTTCCATCAGATGACTTGATTTCTAAGTTAGGAGGTCTTTATGACCAGCAAAAAATACTTGAAGAAAATTCACTCGCTTACAAGAACGATTTTCAACGAAAAATCAAAAACACTAAGCTAAATATCAAAGACTTTGAACCCTTATCTAAAATTAATGAAAAAATATCGCTTTTAATTAATGAAGAAAACAATATCAAAACACTAAAAGTAACTCTAGATAAAAGGAGAGAAGCAACCTATAAAGGTTTAGGGAAAACTAAAGGCAGAATTGATGATAGTAAAAAAAAAATAAAGAAAATGGAAAAGAGCTTACTTTTTACTACGAACGAAAATAATGCGGAAGTAGCACAATGCCCTACTTGCCAAAATGAGCTTACAAAAGAGCATTATAACGAAATGGTGGATAAATTTAACAGTGAAATTGAGGTAAGTCAAGAAAAAATTAAATCTATTTCGAAAATTATTAAAAATCTGGATTTAGATATAAATGGAAAACAAAACAAACTTGATTACGTTAAAAAACAGATAACTGTGATTCAAGGATTAAGAAGCGATTATCAGAATTACCAAAAAAAAGCATTGGATTTTGATAAGGCTAAGGAAGAGACCAATCTTTTTCTAGCAGAATACAAGTCTAAATTTGCCAATATAAGTCCTGCCAACATAAAAATACTTTCAATTGAGAAGAAAAAACTAAGTACGGAATTAACTGCCATTATAAAAGAATTAAATGAAAATCAAAAGAAAATCGAAGGAAATCTTGATAGAATTGTAGACTTGCGGAGTGAGGTTAACCAAATGAAGAAATTGGAAAAAGATATCGGAGAATTCGAAATTGATATTGATCACATCAGTAAAGCAAAAGAATTAGTTAGGAGGTTTGTCACCGAATATATGGTTGTAAAGCGGTTAGTCAAAAATATCGCATTAACAACTAACAGATATATTAAAGATTTTACTTCAGGTCAATATAGCGATTTAACTATTGACTTGTCTGGAACAAAAAAAACGGGTTTGTCGCTAAAAATCAGGGATAATTTCAACGGTGTTCTTGAGTCAATAGAAGTTCTTTCTGGGGGGGATAAAACCGCTTTGGGAATTGCCTTGCGATTAGCTATATCCGAATTAATGAGTAAAATACGCCCCACAAAAGATTCGCCTAAAAAAAATCCTAAAATTGATATTCTTCTTTTAGATGAGCCACTAGCAGCACTTGATGAGACTCGACGAGAACGAATACTCAAGCATTTGATAAAATCAAAAACATTTTCACAGATTTTCTTAATTACTCACACATCCATTCCGGCAGATATTAATACGCATAAAATAATCGTAAGTAAAGACCACACTACAGGAATAAGCACAGCAGTATTTAAACGTGAGGTTATAGCAATAGGCTCATTCATGAACCCATAGTATCCTATTCTGAACTCAAGTTAATTCAGTAAATAATAAAAAAAAGAAATGTAGTTTAGATTATAAGTTTGTTTATAAATCTCGTGCTTTTACGGTTTTTCGACCGTTCGCTTTAGAGCGTCTACATGCATTATCAAGAATCTCAATTATCAGATTATTCAGCGTATCACCATCAAGCACACCCGAGGATGTATTGAGGTTGTTAGATTTTATGTGCTCTCGAACTTTAGATTTTACAAATAAAGTGTCAACCTTAGCCATAATTTTTTCTTCCTCTTCTTATACTTTGATTAAATTTTAGTAAAGTCCTAAAAAATCGGATTAAAATTGATTTTTTATTATTTAATATTATTACAATATGAGTTTTTAAATGTTTTGTCATTCCTTAATAATTCTCCAAATTCTACCATTCTCTGACCCTATTGAATCATGAAATTAAAGTTTATAATTGATTCTAAAATTACTATAGAGGGATAGAATTCAATGATCTTAACCAATTAAATTAACTTATGAAAAATTTAATGTAAAATAAATAAAAAAAAGAGAGTATTTTTGTTTTAGCGAAGTGAGCTTAGATGATAAACCCACTATTTATTTAGGTGGAGCAAG
>JAHLWV010000439.1 GCA_019057735.1 Promethearchaeota archaeon
AACTTCTAATTTCGACATATTATTAAAAATATTTTTCTTAATTTGGATGAGAACAATCAAAAAAATTAAATTTTAGGATATATTATTCTTATTACATACTTTTTCTGGTTGGTTGACAATTCCACGTAAAAAACAAAAAATGACATTTGCACGCAAATTTGCTTGTAAACATCTCACTTCAATGGGAGATATTTCCAATAGTTTACAACCTCTTTGTTACTGCGGTGAAAGAGATTTAGTACTGGGCAAAAAGGCTTATACATGCGAAGTATGCGCTTTGTACGTACAAACAGATAAGCGAACTTCAGATGTTTATGAAGAGAGTAGAAAAGGAGCAGAGAAGAAAATTAAGGAGAAAAAAATTGAATTAGAGGCATTTGAATTAGCGGAACTAGCAGTTGAAAGCGAACTCGATTTATCAATTGATGAATTTGAAGAAGAGGATAATGAAGTTTCTCTAAAATTCGAAAAAAGAAAAGCGGGAAAAGATCAAATTGACGATTCTGATGATTTTTCGTTAGAATGTCCATTTTGTGGCGAAGTATTTGGAGATTTAAGAACCCACTTACCAAATTGCGAATTTGCTCCTGAAGATGCAAATATAAACGATATTATGCCTACAAAAGCGAAAAAGAAAAAATCTACAGCGAAATCAGGAAAGTCAACTAAAGAAAAACAAGCATGTCCTTATTGTAAAAAAGAATTTATCAGATTAGGACGCCATATTACCTCCTGTCCACAACGACCGGATGATGCGGACGAAAAAAAAGATAAATAAGCTAAAAAACCTAATGGAAAAGATTATTCCTTTCAATCTTAAAATAAACATTGTTCAAATTAAAGCATAGTTATGGATAATCAAGAAACAATTTATTACTGTAATCCTATTTTTCGGCCTCCATCAGAAGGAAATTCTCTCTTGATTCAATTAACTGAAGGTTGTACATATCGCTGCGATTTTTGTATGTCAAATCTTCGAAAAAATTTTAAAATCAGATCAGTTGATGAAGTTAAAAGAGATTTAGACATCGGAGCAAGAAGCAGGTATAGCTCATCAGTGCGCAAATTATTTTTTTTAGATGGCAATGCTATGGTAACCCCTGGAGAAAAATTACTAGAGCTTACTAAGTATGCCATGAATAATTTTCCTAATCTAGAAAGAGTAGGCGTTTATGCTCATGCAAAGGATATACTGAAAAAATCTGATAATGATTTGAAAGCATTATCAGATGCTGGGCTCAAAATTGCTTACGTGGGATTTGAAAGTGGCTCTGATGAACTACTCAAGATGGTACATAAAAACGCTACCAAAATGGATTTTATTAATGCCTCAAAAAAACTAATGAAAGCGAACATAACACTGTCAGCAACATTTATTAACGGTCTTGGAGGGGCACATAACGAGAGCGTTTCTAAAACTCATGCTCTCGAATCAGCAGATTTAGTAAATAAAATCTGTCCTGATGACGAAAGGATTTGGTATATTGCGTTTTTATCTCTCATGATTCCTTCAGGAACAAAGATGTATGAAAGAAAAGCAAAAGGTGATTTCACAGAAATGAGCTCTAATGAGATTTTGAACGAATTAAAGCTATTCATCGAGACGATTAATTTTACTAATAAATCCGCAAATTGCATCTTTAGGTCTAATCATGCGTCAAATTATTTACCACTCAGAGGAGTACTAGAAAGAGATAAATCTAAGATATTAAACCTTATTGAGTACGCTTTAAAAAATAAAGATATATTAAAAGCAGAGCATTATCGGGCTTTATAGATTTTAAATTTCAGATAATCTTTTTGATTTCACTTATTAAAAAATACTTCTCGATTATATTGAATATATTTTTTTATGGGACTTTTTGGATTGTTGATGAGTAGATTAATAAGGTCTTCAATTTTACCAGGGGATATCGACAATTTCTCAGATATTTCATTGATACTTAGTTTTTCGTAGTTCCTAGCCATAGATTCGAATTGAATAAAAAGTAAATTCTGATAAATAATAGTAACTAGTACTTTCAAATTGGGAAAATTCACATTCTTAGACTCTTTGATGTAGCTTAATATCTTCCCAGAAGCATCGTTATAGTTAAGAACTTTATAAGAACTAATGATTGTATATAATTTTTTAATATAGGTGAAATAGGTATTAATAGCATCGCGTAAATCATGAAGGTTATATTGAATTAGATTATTATCAACTTCATTCTTTAACATTGCTAAAAGTTTTATGAAATTTTCCAAATTAGCTTCAGTGAGGGTTTCTTTCCGAAGATTGTTATATCGCCTTATGTAGAGATTACGATGATTATCAAATTCAACCCGGAGTTTTTGCTGTAATTGGGTGAAAATTTTAGTCTCTTTCTCCAAATCAAACTCTGTTTGGTAATCATTTAGGAGTGTTAGAGCAGATTCTAGTTTGATTAAAGCGGAGTTAAAATCATCACTATCCATTTTTTTTAAAATTATCGATTTATAAAAATCTAGTTCTTCAATGATTTCTTTTTTCTGCTTGTATCTATCAATATTTTGATTTGAACTCATAATCAACTACGGTGAAATACTTACCTCAAACCTATAATTACATTAATGATTAACCGATAATTTAAGTTTTAATGTAAAAAAACTATATTGTTATCTAAAAGCATTTTGATTCTAAAAAGGAAAATAAAATGTAAAAAATAATTTAATTTTTAATAGAGCTAAAATTCTTTGATACCTATCCTATTCCTTATCTGTAGCTTTTTCTAATTCTTTTTCAACATTGTCGATATCGTCTTCTAGTTCTTCTATTTCTTCCTCCAGTGTCTCCGCTTCTTTTTCTAATTCCTCAGCTTCTTCTTTTAATTC
>JAHLWV010000440.1 GCA_019057735.1 Promethearchaeota archaeon
TTAACTTAAATTAATTTAGATAATTTGTTTTTAGTAAATAAGATATAGGTTTATCGGTAAAAAATGAAACGCGTAAATGAAAAAGATATTCCATTCAGAGGAAGAGAATCTGGCGTTAAATATTTGATGCGCGGACCGAGTATAGACTGGGGGTTAATTCTATTAAAACCTGGTGAAAAAATGGCTGAAAAAGCTCACGGGCACAATTTACTTGATGAAACATTTTATTTCGTTGAGGGGGATGGTGTAATGATTGTAAACGACAAAGAATTCGGTGCTTTAGAAGGAAGTGTATTCTTGGTGGAACCAAAAGAAATACACAATATTCGGAACGACTCTCAAAAATCTATAAAAATCGTCTTTATTAAAGGAGATTATAAACCTAATGACAAATACTAGTATTATACACATTATTTGAAGGAAAAAATCATGGCAAAAAAAAAAGGTAAGCAAGTGAAGAGAGGGAAGGGACCGTATGTCCCACCACCCGTCACGCGCGTTAAGTTTCCTAATAGAAGGATAGGAGAAATGTTTGCAAGAGTCGTTGAGATATATGGGAATGAGCGGATGGGAGTATTCTGCGCTGATGGTAAGCAACGAGTCGGGAGAATTCGTGGTAAAATTAAAAAACGCGTTTGGGTAAGAAAAGGGGACTTAGTTATAGTATCTCCGTGGGATTGGGAAACAAAAGTCGAAGGTAAACTAGAAAAAGCCGAAATAACTTGGAGATATACTAGGGCAGAAATATCCTGGCTCGAAAGAAACAGAAGGATCCCTGAAATATTAGATGTAAATAATATACCTTTCTAGAAATTAATAGGAATATAAGGTTGATTAACCGTTGAGGAACTTGCTCTCATAACTAAAATCTCCTTAAAAAGCAAAATTTTATAATTTAGAATTTCCTTTATATAATATCCTACTTTTTTAAGAAATCAATATAAAAGCATTCTAAATCTTGATAATTCAAATAAGAAAAAAGTGAGAAAATATGGTTAACCAAGAGGAACAGTCTGGAAACAATAAAAAAGAAGAATTAAAAGTAGATGTTGATCTTGCAGCGGCAGAAATCAATGATCTCGAGGAAGATGAACCTTCTACAACTCTTTTTGCTGTGAGAACTACGATAAACCAAGAAAGTAACATATTACGACAAATTTTTTACCGGTTCAAAATTTTAGATGTAGTTCCCGATATTAGAGCTATGCTTGTTTCTCCTTTATTACCCGGTTATGTATTTTTTGAAGCACCTCAAAAAAGATCTGTTCAAATTGCTGTACAAGGAATTCCCCATATTAAAGGAAGAATCGTCCAAAATATTGATTTAAACGAGTTAAAACACGTTTTACTACCAAGAAGCGTCACCGAATATTTAGAATCGGGTGATACCGTTGAAATAATAAGTGGTGTATTCGAAGGTTCAAGGGCGATCGTTATGCGCATGCCACACGATACATCAAGTAGTGAAGAAGTAGTGGTGCGGCTTTTACAAGAAGAAACTCCTATTACGATTAAAATTCACGGCGATTACCTCAAATTAGTTGAAAAGAAAAAGAGAAAGAAGGAAGCCATCCCAGAAATTCAAGTGGGCGAAGGAGAAGTAGCGGTGGATTTAGATAAAGCTATAAGTTTTGACGATGAATACGACGAGTATGAAGAAGAGTCAGTTGAAGGCGTAAAAGCTGAGAAATCTGAGACCCTTTACGATGATGATGAGGAAATCGACGACGACGACGAATGGGCTAAATTTGATGGATTTTAGCCCGAAAAATGTCAATACAATAACATTAAATTTTTATATTTTTAGTCCGAAGTAAGAAAAGCGTAATTTCATTGGTTTTATACCATTAGAATGATTTATACAAGAATTTTTAAATCTAAACTTTTATTAAAAGAATATAAAACCTTAATTATCGAGTTATTAACCGAATTTTCCTTGAGTTCCAATGATTAAAAATATCTTTATTATGAAATCAACGGGTGAACTACTTTTTTATAAAGCTTATGAAGATGTTTTTGACATAAAGCTTACAAGTAGCTTTTTAAGCGCAATTTTCTCATTTGTTAAACAAACTTTGAAAACTAAAGAGTTATCTGAAATTGAGGTTGGACCTTTTCGATTTATATTTGAAGTAGAAAAAGCCAATTCTAGTGAACTCATGTTTGCTCTATTTAGCGATAGAACTGATAATCTAGTAGAGCTGAGAAACCAGTTACGGGAAATAAAAAGCGAGTTTCTATCTGAATTTGACTTGAAAAACTTAACGGAAAATTTTAATGGCGAAGTTTCGATATATCAAAATTTCGAGAAAAATGTCGATGAAATAATTGAGAGCAAGAAGTTAGTTTCAGAAGAAATTCAAAAGGATTTAATTGAAGTCTTTAAGGAGCTTCATACTTTTTCCTCTTTTGTGATCTCATCCGCATTATTGACTCAAACTGGAAGAGTTATCGTATCATATCTTAGCTCTAATGTCCTTTCAGAGATAATAAGATTATTAGAGAGTAGATTTATAATAGGGAATTCAAGAATTAGTGAATTAATATCACTCGAGGAATACGGTATCTTATCTTTAGTTGGGATTGACAACTTTATTTCTATAATCCAGTTCAAGAAAAATTGTCCATTCGAGACAAGTTTGATAATATCTAAAAAGTTTTCGAAGAGGCTCAAGAAACTAATAATGTAAAATAATTTTCACCTTAGCTAACCCTTTCTCACGTAGATAGATAGGTCTTAGATATAATTTTTCCTTTATTTTAGCTCATTTAAGTGCTCTTATTTATCAAAGTTAAAAAAAAAGTTATGAAGTAATTGGATGTTTTATATTACTTTTTTTTATTATTTT
>JAHLWV010000441.1 GCA_019057735.1 Promethearchaeota archaeon
GATGAATCCACTACCACTCCATATCCCGATGCAAAACGAGTCCCGCTCCATGTGCGATTCCACTCACTCACAACTGAAGTACTTGCAGATTGCAATTGTTGAAGATATCTTGATTCTTCAAATGGTTGCTCATTATTTTTTAATTGATAATGAAAATTATTATTGATTAGAATAGAATAAGCAAAGATAATTCCTAAGGTAATTAAAAATATTTTTATTCTTGTCAATTTTCTCATTAAATCATCGCCAAAGATAAAATACTATGTATGAAACAACATAATCATTTTTAATATTTCTGTTTAAAATAGAGATTGAGAATTGTAGAAAACAAAATAGATTTAAAGTTACCTTAAGTGTGTTCTGATTTAAATTCTATATTAAACAATGATTTACTGATGTTGAATAAAAATAAAAATTATGTTTATTTAACCTTTATTTATAGCTTGTTTGTTGTTTTTTTAGGAATATTTCACCGTCAGCTCGGAATTATACAAATTATTGAAATCATATTCATACTATCGCTTAGCATTTTTTTCTATTTGGTTTTTAATGCGATCTCTAATCGAATCAGTTTTCATTTAGAGCCAAAAATCCTCTATAGTACAGACGAGAATTCTAAAGAACAATTTATAGACAATAACAACCTGAGAGATAAGCGTAAAATCATCTGGAAGTATAAAAAAATTTTTATTATCCAGCTTTGTATTGGAGTTTTGTTTATATTTTTGGTTGGATATTTTCGTTGGTATCACTCAAAGGTTACAAATTATCTCTTTTAATTAAATAGAATTATTTAAAAATTTAGATATAAAGATAACAAATTGGTTAAATGGATCATTAGATTGTTAAAAATCTAATTTTTAAAGGCCTACTTTTTTTAAAATTGATAAATATTTAATCAGAAAGAATTGAATTGTGAACATAAAAGAAAATAAAAAAAATAATAATTTAGAATTAATCTCTTTGTCCTAAAACTGTGACGGAACAGACGCTAAATGCGCCACCGAGATTATGGCATATTCCTAATTTAGCATCGGGAACCTGTCGCCCCTCCGCTCGTCCTTGGAGTTGTTTGGTAATCTCTTGAAGCATTCTACAACCAGTTGATCCAATTGGATGACCAAAAGATTTCAGTCCACCAGAAGGATTAACCGCAGTCTCCCCATCCCAATTAAATGTTCCATTCTTTAGTTCCTCAGCAGCCATACCACGATCGCAGAATTGTAAGTCTTGGCAGTTTATAAGCTCTGTTATCGTGAAACAATCGTGAACCTCCGCGCAATCGATTTCCTTTCTTGGATCTGTAATACCCGCCTCTTTATATGCGTATTCGGCTGCTTTAACGGTCGCAGGAAAAGCTGTAAAATCCGCTCCAGGGCCGTTAGAAGGAATATACCATGGAAAATTAGTTCTACACGATATAGCGTTGGCTTTAACTAATATATAATCGTCCGCGTGAGCATAACTTTCCGCAAGCTCTGGTGTAGTCAATATTAACGCAGCCGCTCCGTCCGACATTCCGCAGTTAAGTCTAATTGACTTAAACTTTTGCGCAACAGTCGAAGCGGCCAAGGGGATCCGCGATCATCGGTGCCTTCATTACTTGGTCAATCGTGATTTTACTTTTAAAATGCGCTTTTGGATGATAAAACCCATTATCGTGGTTTTTAACCGCCACGCGCGCTAAATCCTCTTTAGTCCAACCAAATTCGTGAAAACATCTAGTTGCTGCCATCGAAAACATAGCAGGAGCTGAAGGCAACGGTAAAACGGGGTGTCCAAATATTTTAAAGCCGGGTAAACCGCTTCCGCCCTCGTCCATGAGTCTAGAGCATATTAACAAAGTGTTAATATTGTTTCTCCACTCCACAGGCGAGGACTACATCGTAAGCTCCAGATGCGACGCCAAAACAAGCGTTCCTGAAAGCATCCATCCCCGAAGCGCAATAGTTCTCAGTACGCGTGATAGGAATCCCATCCAATCTTAGAATATCCTCCACTATCGCACCGGACATTCCGGTGAAGTAGTAGAAGATACCGACCCATGCTGCTTCAACCTCGTCCTTTTTTATTCCCGCATCTTTAAACGCATCTCGAGAAGCTTCAAATAGCAAGTCGTATTGATTTTTATCCCATCGTTCGCCAAATTTTGTAGCGTCACAGCCAATAATGGCTACTTTATCTCTAATTCCTTTTATTTTACTCATTTTTTTTCACCTCTAATGTCTTAAGGGCCGACATTTCCAATAGTAGTTATGGAAATCAGCTCCTTCGTGTTCTTTTCTGAAAGTAAGTTCAACTTCCATCCCAATTTTTACGTTCTCTTCGGGTTTTTGGATTTCCGTCATGTTTAATAACACGCGTCCGCCACCCTCTAAATCAATTACACATCGAGGGACTGGTGTAGCTAAGTAAGCCCCTCCAACTAGATGATCTAAAGTATATGTAAAAATGGTTCCTTTGTGAGCAAGTTTAATTAGTTCAAGCTGGTCGTCTGCTCTACAAACAGCACACGAACGCGCTGTTGTAGGATATTGAACGGTTCCACAGCTAGTGCATTTAAGGCCATACCATCTATAAACAGCGTATGTATCTCGCCACATGGTTACAGCAGAGCTTTTTCGGACATAACGATCTTTTACAAGTAATTCTTTATTTTCAACAAATACGTTGTAATTCTTCAGAGCGATCATCGATTTTTGGTGTCCTGCTACGCCCAAGTGCTTCTTTGAGAGTTCTCTTACAGCTTTTCTATCTGTGATGTGCATTAAAATAGCATCTGCTCCATCTCCATATCCTGCCAAAATTACTTTTGCATCTTCCTTAGGTCGTTTTAAAGCAG
>JAHLWV010000442.1 GCA_019057735.1 Promethearchaeota archaeon
CGGATAGAGGAAAAGAAATTATTGAAAACGCTATTAAAAAAGGTTTGTTTGAAGAAGGAAGCGTTAACGAAGAAGAATTACAGAAAGCAATCAATCTGAAGTCAAAAAGAGAATTAAAAGTACTAGATAAAACACCTAGACAAGAAGTCTTAAATTACATCACACGCACAGGACTCGCCACTATTAGTAAAATTTCTGAAATTTTAGATTTAGAAGCAAAAAAGGTGAGATACGAAGCCTTGAGGTTAGTTCAATTAAACCAGATTGAGATGAAAATTGAGCCTGGTATGGACGAGCCAATTTTTTCGCCTATCTGTGAAGATTAATTATAAATTCAAAAATAAAATGAGGTAAAAACTATGAAATTTGACCAAGAATTAAATGTCTGTGGACTCGTTTGTCCCGTACCTGCATTGAAAACCAAAAAGCAACTCATGAAGATGCGCCCCGGTACCATATTGAAAGTAATAACAGACTATAGACCCGCAAGTGAGTCAGTTCCACGTGATTTAGCAAAGACTAAACACAAACATTTAGGAACCGATTTTCTCGAAGATGACGAGCAATGGTTAATGTATTTTGAGTCTGTAAAATAAAACTATTAAACTTTTATTTATTTTTTATTTATTTTATTTATTTTATGAATAACTTATTTCATTAAAACTGAAAGAAAACATTTAGGGATCAATTTTACGAACTCAGTAAAATTCCATTTACTTCTCATTATTTAAATATATAAAAAACTAGATTAATACGATGAGATAAATGGGAAGAATAAAATCTTTTGTCCTTAAATTATCAGCTGATATAAAAAGTTTAGGTAATAAAGATATTGACTTTATTCAGATGCGTCTTCTAGTGTCAACTATAACTCCTGAATTTGAACAAAGTATTAAACAGAAAGTATCTCAAGGGATACTAAAAGCTGAAGTTCGGGAAGCAAGCATGGAAGATGTTGATAGTTTAATCAAGCTTCATGATCTCGCGTGGCATTCAACCCCAATGCCGTATAGACCTTTAGATAAAGAAAATATAGTTAAAATGGTCAAAGATGAAGATATAATCTTCCTAATCGCTAAAATTGAAGGAAAAGACAGTGGATTTGCCTTGATCTATTTTACAGGAACAGATAGAAAAACTAGTATTATCGCGGGTTTAGGAATCCTTCCAGAATTGCAAAGAAAGGGATTAGGAACTATGTTAGGTTTAGCGAGTTGGGATTACTCCAAGAAAAAAGGAGTGAAAGAATTACGATGCAAGGTGTATAAAGACAATAAAACATCCTACAATTTCATACGAGGTCTCAAGTTCGAGGAATACGATGAGGATTTCGTTCAATGGAAGCTTTTTTAGCTGTTATAGCCTATTTTTTAATTTATTACTTTAAAGTTTTTAATGATGTTTTAATCATTTAACTTATGGAAAAAGATTCAGAACATTATGGAGATAAATTCCAACAAAAATCCAAATATGTTAGAAACAGAATGCCCCAACACTTTTTAGATTGGTCGAGAAAGCCGAAAACTTATAAAGCTTATCCGAGCGCAATAAAACAAATCGAACTTCCAAAACCTGATTTTGAGAAAACGATTGATTTTTGGAGAGTAATTAGAAATCGGCACTCAACCAGAAAATTCACTAAAGATCCTATATCTTTAATGGATCTCAGTTTGCTCTTGTTTGGAATGTCGGGGTTAAACAGGATTTTTCCTCAATTTGCTTTTAGAACGGTACCATCGGCGGGTGGATTGTATCCCATCGAAATCTACCCTGTAGTTAATAATGTTACCAGTTTAGAAAAAGGAATCTACCATTATAACATTCAAGAACATTCACTAGATTTATTAAAAGAAGGAGATTTTAGAAGTAAGGTGGCTGAGGGGTGTCTTGGTCAAAATATGGCATACAACTCCTCTGTAAACTTCATCTTGACCGCTGTAATTGAGCGATCTCAATGGAAGTATTTGCAGAGGTGTTATAGATACATATATTTAGATGCAGGGCACATTGGACAGAATTTTTATTTGATTGCTGAAGCGCTTGGTTTGGGAGCTTGTACGATTGGTGCGTTATATGATGATGAGTTGAATCAATTTCTCGAAATCGATGGAAAAAATGAAACTACACTATATGTTGGGGTAGTAGGAAAAATATAAAAAAAAAAGTTAAATGAAAATTTATTAATTCTTACGAATTTTTCTTATTTTTAAGACTGATATAACTCCGATTGAAAACACGATAGCAAACGATATCAAATATACATCGTATCCTGGAATACCTCCTGGCGTTCCAGGCGGTTCCGCAATAATTTG
The DNA here is from genome assembly GCA_019057735.1 of Promethearchaeota archaeon. The sequence goes on from JAHLWV010000442.1 coordinate 2,313, forward strand.
TGCCCACATAAAAGAAATTTCGTTGACCCATAGTTCAAAATTATCCGCGTAAGTAGAATCGTCCAAATCTCCAGTAAACTGATCGATAAGATAGCCGTTAAATAGCGTTTTTCCACCATTAGCTAAAACTAAATTTGTATTGTTTTCCGTTTCTGATGCAGTATATCCGGCTAAAGAAGTAGCATTTGGATAAACTCTAAGAAGATCGCCCTCATCGCCGTAGTCCCTTATTGGGTCAAATCTAGTTGCCCCATAATCAACAGGTAGGTTAAAAATTGCATGTGTTGTATCCCAAATATAAAGCGAAGAAGAATCAGGTTGATCATCATCATAAGCAAATCCTAATCTTGCCCATAAAGGATGAGTTGGATAGTAATCTACTTGGTATGTAGACATTATTAATCGATCCCCTCCTTTAACAAAATTATTCACTGTTGTTAATACGGAAGCATCAGGACCGTGCCAAGGATTATCAAATATAAGTAATTCCCAATCGTACAAGTTTAGTGATAAATTCGTGTATTCAT
>JAHLWV010000005.1 GCA_019057735.1 Promethearchaeota archaeon
GTCGTATTTGAAGCTCAAATAAACTAATATCTATTCTGTATTCGTTTAATCCTCTTAGAGTAATAATACCATTAAACAAACTCGTTCCAAATCTATCCACAACTGTAATTGTGTAATCATCGGTCTGTAAATCTATAATTAAACCGAAATCGTGGATTGTGCCATTTAACCTAAATTCGTATTGATTCAAATCTACCGAATGTAAGTTCAAATCGAATAAACTGAAATAAACGTCGTAATAAGAAGTATTTAGCGTTAAAATGTAATCTGAAATCAAATTTATATCATAAGTCGTTGTTATTCCGTTTTCGTTGTTTAACCATGTTACATTGTATGTGGAACTCCCTAATATAAAACTTCTCAATGAATCTGGAGCCATGTTAAAATCTAAATAGCTATGTCCTGTGGTTTCGCTTAGCGTTAAATTTCCATTTTCCCTTGCTAAATGTCTAATTTGAAGCTCAAACAATGTAATATCAATTCTATACTCATTTAATCCTCTTAAACTAACAACATTGTTAAATAGATACGTTCCAAATCGATCTGTGACAGTAATAGCGTAATCGTCAGTTTGCAAATCTGTAATTAATCCAAAATCTTGGATTGTTCCGTTTAACTTGAATGTATATTGATTTAAATCTATTGTATGCAAATTTAAATCAAACAGACTGAAATAAACGTCGTAATAAGATGTATTTAACATCACAACTCTATCCGTTGTCAAAACAATTGGAATTGATGTTGTAAATCCATTTTCTCCGTTAGTCCAATTTAAAGTGTAATCTCCTGTGCCTATTATAATTGATTTAATTGAATCTGGAGTCATGATAAATAAATAATTAACACCTAACACATCTTCTGTTAAAACCAAATCGCTATTTTCAGATGCTAAATGTCGTATTTGAAGCTCAAATAAACTAATATCTATTCTGTATTCGTTTAATCCTCTTAGAGTAATAATACCATTAAACAAACTCGTTCCAAATCTATCCACGACAGTAATGCTATAATCATCTGTTTGCAAATCTATAATTAAACCGAAATCGTGGATTGTGTCATTTAACCTAAATTCGTATTGTGAAGCATCAATTACATGTAAATTCACATCAAACAAGCTAAAATAGATGTCGTAGTATGTAGAATTTAAGGTTAAAATGTAATCGTTAATCAAATTTACGTCGTATGTAGTCGTTATTCCGTTTTCGTTGTTTAACCATGTTACATTGTATGTGGAACTCCCTAATATAAAACTTCTCAATGAATCTGGAGCCATGTTAAAATCTAAATAGCTATGTCCTGTGGTTTCGCTTAGCGTTAAATTTCCATTTTCCCTTGCTAAATGTCTAATTTGAAGCTCAAACAATGTAATATCAATTCTATACTCATTTAAGCCTCTCAAATTGACAATGCTATTAAACAAAGAAGTTCCAAACCTATCTGTAACAGTAATGGTGTATTCATCTGTTTGTAAATCTACAACTTGACCAAAATCATAGATTGTGTCATTTAACATGAACTTATATTGTGAAGCATCAATTACATGTAAATTCACATCAAACAAGCTAAAATAGATGTCGTAGTATGTAGAATTTAAGGTTAAAATGTAATCGTTAATCAAATTTACGTCGTATGTAGTCGTTATTCCGTTTTCGTTGTTTAACCATGTTACATTGTATGTGGAACTCCCTAATATAAAACTTCTCAATGAATCTGGAGCCATGTTAAAATCTAAATAGCTATGTCCTGTGGTTTCGCTTAGCGTTAAATTTCCATTTTCCCTTGCTAAATGTCTAATTTGAAGCTCAAACAAGCTAATATTTATCCTATACTCATTTAACCCTCTTAAAGTAATTATACTATTAAATAAAGAGTTTTCAAACCTGTCTGTAATAGTAATGGTGTAGTCATCTGTTTGCAAGTCTACAATCAATCCAAAATCTTGAATTGTTCCATTCAATCTAAACTCGTATAAATTTGGATCTATACTGTGTAAATTTAAATCGTACAAACTGAAGAAAATGTCATAGTATGTAGAATCTAAAGTTAAAATGTAATCTGAACTTAAAGAGATGTAATATGTTGTTGAAACACCATTTTCTCCATTTGTCCAAGTAATGTTGTATGTAGAACCAGACAACATGTATTTGTTTAAATAATCAGGAGACATAGAAAAATTAATGCAATTGTGAGTTGTCGTTTCATACAAAGTTAAATTGCTGTTTTCTTGAGCCAAATGCCTGATTTGAAGCTCATATACTGTAATAATTATATTATATTCAACAAAACTACTAAGAGTAACAACATTGTTAAAAGCTGTAAAATTCAATCGATCTTGCACAACAATAAGAACATTGATAGATTCCAAATTAACAAATCCAAAATCCTTTCTTGTTCCATTTAAATACAACGAAAACAACGAATCATCTAATCTCACTCCATTTTGGTCGTATAAGCTGAAATAAACATCATAATAAGTAGAATTTAACATTGCAACTCTGTCTTCTGTTAAAGCAATCGAAATTAGTGTTATTTGAGCATTTTCTCCATTAGTCCAATTTAAAGTATAGTCAGCAGAGCCAACCACAATTGATTTAATTGAATCTGGTGTCATGATAAATGTGTAATCATTGCCTGAAATGTCTTCTGTTAAAATTAAATCACTATTCTCAGATGCTAAGTGTCTTATTTGAAGCTCATACAATGTAATGTTAATCACATACTCATTTAAACCTCTCAAACTAACAACATCATTGAACAAAGACGTTCCAAACCTATCCACAATTGTAATTGTGTAATCATCAGTCTGCAAGTCTTCGATAAACCCAAAAGCTTCCCTTGTGCTATTTAATCTGAACACATACTGATTTGGATCTATTACGTGTAAATTCAAATCAAACAAACTGAAATAAATGTTGTAGTATGTAGAATTTAAAATGTAAACTCTATCTTGATTTAAATTGATGTTAATAGTACCAGAAGAACCATCTTCGTTGTTGGTGTAATCAAACACGTAATTATTTGTTGCTAATTGATACTCTATGATTTCATCTGGAAGAATAAATCCTGTTGTTTCTAATCCACCAAGTTTTAGTGTGTAGTTTGTTGCTATTCTTGCTTCGTTTTTAACCTTTAGTGAATACAAGGTGATTAAAATGTTGTATTCGTAAATACCAGAAGTATTTACATTTTGATTAAACAATGTGGTGTTAAAATAATCTTTTACAACTAAGCCAACTATTTGATCTTCGATCCTATTGAACCCAAAATCAGTCCGAACATCATCTATGTAAAATCTAAGCAAATAAGGATTAATTCCTAATCCTGTGGTTGTGTAAACACCAAAATAAACATCTTTAGGATATTCTTCGGGTTGTGTTGGAACTCCAAAAGATTCAATGTGAGAATTAGTAGTAAGATTAACAATTCTGGATGTGTATAAAGTTGCATTTGTAAAATAGATTGTTATGTTATATTCTACATTTGGAAGGAATCTATACGTCAACCCAAATTGCTTTGGAATTATTTGAGCCATCCAAATCCCTGAACCAACTTGTGTGATGTTTACCAAGATGTCTTCATAAGTAAATTGATTTAATATAATCATCGAATATATTTCAACAAATAAATTGTATTCTGAATAAGCATTTGCATCAATAGTTTCATTAGCTAACGTATTGTTAAAGAAATCCAAAATAACTAACTCTAAGCTATCTTCTAACATGGAATTAAACCCAAAATCCTTTCTTTCACCATTTATGTAAAACCTTACAAGATCGTGATCAATACCTAATCCATCGTAAGTAAACATGGAAAAATATATTGTCTTTAAAGAACTGTTTAATTGATAAGCTTGATTTGAAATTAAATGAATAGTAAAATTCTTGTATAAATCATATTCATCATAAAATCCAATCTGATAATCTGCTTCAGATAACATAAAATAAAGAGAATCTCCAGACAACAATGGATAAATATGTGTGACATTAATGTACACAGTAGTTTGTTGTTCCATTAGATTTTTTATTTGTAATGAATGTACTTCCAATTTAATGTCAAGATAATCAGTTGTTGGTGTTATTTCTTTTTCATAAGTTCTAATTAAAGTATTAAACCTGTCTTTAATTTCGATGTAAACTGTTGTGTCAACATCTACGCTAAATATATTTTCCAATAATGTAAATGGATTATATGAACCACCTAAACTTCTATTTACATAAACGTGATAATCTGTAAATGTTAATGGTATGTCTTGAGGGTTAAAAAATGCTATTCTACATTGTTTTGTTGCAATTGGAGTGTAAACATAATCTAAAACTCCAGTAGCAGGAATTGTGATGTTTTCGTTTACTAAATTTAATCCTGAACTATAATCTTCTATTCTAAGGTTGTAAACATCAGGAGTTAAATAAATTTCACGATTTCCTTCAGAACCAACAAGAAAATTAGCAGAATCACCTGTTATCGTATATTTAAAGGTTTTTATATCATAAACTTTAACATAATCTTCATCTTCAAATGTAGAACTTATTTTTAACTGGTCAAACTCAACAAATTCATCAACAGAGATTTGAGCTGTATGCCTATCAAAATTGGTATTTCCAGATTGACTCAGAGTTAGTGTTTTATTAACACCTCCATCTTTTAGCAAAATTAGTTCAATTTTAGAATCTGAGCTTGTTTGAAAATCAACTTCAAAATAATTACCTGAACTTAGGTTGTAATGAGTGGTGTAATCAATGCTTTTAAGAGAAATCAATTCAGTTGTATCAATTTGCATGTATGTATAACCTGAACCAAAATAATTTTTAGAAATGTTATATTCAGGTTCATATTCATAAACTTCATCATATTCTGCTCCCACTACCCAAAAATTAGTTCCATCATAAGTAAACCCTTTTAGAATACCATCTTGCGGTCTCACATAAAAATTAGTTCCCATATAAGTTCCTGTAGTATTGTATTTATAAACTCTATCTGAATTCCATCCCCCTACCCACAGATATGTTCCATCCCAAGCAATTCCAGTAGGAGCAGTAACTTGTCCTCCTATATTAAAATGAGTTCCTGTGTAAACTCCTGCATCTGTGTATTTATAAACCTCATCATTAATAGCTCCAACCATCCAGAAATAAGTTCCATCCCATACAATATCATCTGGAACACCATCTTCACTTCCAACATCAAAATGAACTCCTGTGTAAACTCCTGCACTGGTATATTGATAAACTTCATCATTTCCCCACGAAACAACCCAAAAATTAGTTCCATCCCAAGTAATTCCACTTGGCTTTGAATCTTGTGCTCTTACATCAAAATGAGTTCCTGTGTAAACTCCTGCACTGGTATATTGATAAGCTTCATCTGAAAAATCTCCAAGAACCCAAAAATTAGTTCCATCCCAAGTAATTCCACAAGGAGAGGTATCTTGTGCTCCCATATCAAAATTAGTTCCTGAATATACAAATACATCTGTCACAGAACTATTATCCAAAAGATAATCGTTAGCAACTTTTACAAAATAATCTTCTGAAACATCCACTAAATTCCAATAATCTGTATTAATGTCATCGTGAAAATCTTCAACAGAAGATAATGAAGCATTTTGAAGAATCCACCTTGTAGTCAAATCTGACTCAGAAATGGCATAAAAATTAGATGGTGGATCAATAACTTCAAACGCAGTCCAATCCGTGTAATGAAGCGATCCTATTAACTTGAAACGATATTGCCAGATGCCATTAATGTAAAAAGTCTTGTAAATTATTACATCCATTTTGTAATAGAAACTAACTTTAATGTAATCTATTGACAACAAAAAATCATTGTCAACATTAGATCCTTCAAACTGCAATCTAAGATTACCTGAACCATCAATGTAATCATCTACAGAAGATTCATCTACAAAATAGTTTTCTGTTTCTGCCATGTTATCAGAGCTAAACATTTCAGTGTAAGTTCCAGAATCGTAATCGTAAACGTTTCCTACGATTGTTTGGCTAACATTAGTGTAATGGTGGCTCGAAACATCTAAAGCTAAAAGTTTAGAAGTGTCAACTTCGTTAAAATTTAAATCCATAGTAAAATTTAATTCTGCTGGTTCAATGTATTCGTTAAGGTTATCTCCTACATTGTACTCAGGATCCCAAGAATATCCAATTGCGTCAATGTAATGATGACCAGTTAAAGCTGGGTCTGACCACCACCAATAAGCAGTTATTTCACTACGATCTGCTCCAAGAGGATGATTATTTACCTCAAGATCTTCATTTATATACCAATCAAGCGTGTCTGCAGGAAGTCCCATATATCCTCCATCACCACATTCGAAATCAAATCTAAAGTGATACCACCGATCACTAAGAGCTATACGTACATCGTGATACACTCCATCGTACCAAGACCAATAACCGTTATTATGTAGTATTGTCCATATAACACCATCATCTGAGTCTGCCATAAGTCTCATTTTAAGCTTTGCAAATCTGTTAGTAACTCTAACCCAAAACTCAATAGTTCCAGAAGTCTGACCTGCCCAATATAACTTAACCATAATACTACTCGATCCATCAGGATCGTGCATCTTCAAAACTTTTGTATGTCCATCAATATCAGCTTCAACATAAGCATCTCCATTTCCAGTTGATGTAATAACCCACTCATCTCCAAGTGGAGGATCACCATTATCAACATCAGTAAAAGAATACATTCCGGGATACTCACGTAGATATTTAGTAGGCGTAAATTCCGTGTTAGAATCATCATTAGCTCTCATGTTATCTGTGTCGTCAAAAGTTCCATCAATCATCGAAACATCTGTGTTAGAAGGACTCTTGTAATTAGTGTTGTTTACAACAGAAACTTCGTCTTCAAAAACAGTTCCATTTAGATTGTATTCGGTTTGTAAGTATGCACTTGTGTAAATTTTCGTGTAATTCTCGTCGTCGTAAACATCGTTTAGTTCGAATGGATACGATTTCCCGTTAAATAGAGTGTTTATATTAGATGTTTCTAAATCTTCATTATCAAAATTATTATAATTAGATGTAAATAGTGATGTAAACAAAGAAGTTGAGACTAAAACTGAAAACATGAAAACAAGCAAAAACAAACAAGTGGCCATTCTATTTTTTGATTTTTTATTTCTCATGTCATTACCTCGTATTCTTTAAAAAACCACCAATCCGGCAATTCAATGTTAAATATAATCTTATTTTCGCAACAAAAAACTTTTACCGCTTCCAATACTTCGGGACCGTTAAAAACATCGTGTCCAGCAATAACCCCTCCCTTTTTTATTTTTGGAAACCAACATTCAATATCTTGATAAACATATTTGTAGGTATGATTACCGTCTATATAGACAAAATCTAAAGAACCGTCCTTTATGTTTTTAACTACATTTGAAGAAAAATCTTTTATTATTTTCACTCTTTTATCGTTTCTAAATTTCTTTAAAGTTAAATTGTAGTTTATTTCCATAGGTCCCTTATATCCGCCCTCAATATAATTATCCCATACATCAATTAAATACAACTTTTCGATGTTTAATTCTTTAAGAATACTTTTTGAATTTATTCCACTTGCCACGCCAATCTCAGCACCTTTTATTAATTTTTTACCGAACCTTTCTTTCATTATCTTAATAGATGGTCTTGGAACTATCGAAACAAAATTCGCAGTTATATAATTCGCTCTGACACCTATAAGCGACATCATACCCATCTTATTATATAAAGTGGGTGTTAGTTTCTTTAAAACTAACTCAACAATTCTATATCTTATTTTTTCGGTTTTTTTAATCGTGGATTTTACAATTTTCATTTTTTTATCCTCCGAGCTTAAATTCCAAAACACCAAAATGGTTAAGTAATATTAATATAGCTATCGTAATCATTATGAGAAAATATATTGTTGCCGTGATGTTTCTTGTCTTAATAAAATAATAGTAATTATTTTCCTTTTTACCTTCCTTACTTCTCATTTTTTTCTTTTTTTTAGCTATTTTAATCACTTATCTTTATTTTTTTTTAGCTGTTTTTTCCTTCCAAGTATAGAACGATTCGTAGTGATTGTTTTCGTTTAACATAGCGTAAGGATAACCTTCTTTACCATACGCTTTTTTTGGTTTCTCTAAATAGGTCTTTGTTCTAACGACTTTCCAACCTTTTTCAGCCATTTCTCTTTCTCTTTTAAGACTTACTAAATACTTTACCTTTTGTTCAGCTGTAGATCTTTTCTTCGTTTTAGGATATTTCTTTTTTTTAGCCATTTTTACCAATTTCTCTTTTATAATTTTGTTTTTACCAGGGTTTAAATTTTTTTGACTTTTTAGGCATTTTTGATATTTTATAAATAATTTTTGCGTCCCAATTTATTGCCCAACCTTTTTTTAATCCCTTGTGAGTATAAGTTCTTCTCTTTTTTGATGTACTCTTTAAACTTTTGGATTTCTTTTTTTTAGCCATTTTTGATCGCCTTTTAGTGTCGCTCTTTAAACTCTTTTTCCCACTTCCTGCTTTTAGGTGTATCTCTTACCCATAGTTTGTGTCCGCCTTTAAACGGCGTAATACGGGTTAAATATCCTATTGCATTCAATCTTTTTTTATAATCTCTGGCATCTTTTTTATAAGCAAACTTATTTTGTAATCGAAAATCTTTCTTATCGAACCTTCTGATTGGCTCGCCGTATTTTGTAGTTCTTCGTTTTCTTTTTCTTCCTACGGTTTTTGCTTTTGGAACTCTGGAGGTACTACCCGCCCTATAACTTTCGTATCTTACCATATTTTGTTTTTCCTCACTCTTTTTTCAGAATAATAAAGATAATATCCTTTTTTCTTGTCTTTCTTTGCTGGGAATATTCTTGTTAAATGATTTCTTTCTTGAAATATTTTTTGAGATTTTATAGTATCCTTTTTCCTAGTTTGGAAGATTTTCCCTCTCAGAAATTTAACACCATTAATATATCTTATTCCCTTTTTCTTTTTTGTCATATTTTATCATCTCTTTTTTTATGTTTATATTTAATTTATAATTTTCATCTGAATTTTTCCTTTCCAACGCCTAATTTTTATTTTTTTTCTTTTCAAAACATTTCTCAGTATAAAGTTTTTTACCGTGTGTCCCGCAAATGGAACAGTATTTTACATTTTTACCTGCAATAGGTCTAAAATCGCCTATTTTTATGTTATGAGCTTTGTAGGTTTTTTGTCTAATAGTTAAAGGTTTCTTTTTCACAGCGGGTTTCTTCTTAATTGGAGCTTTTTTAGACATTTTTATTATCAACTCTTTTTTTCAATTTTAATTTATAATTCGAGTTTGAATCTTTCCTTTCCATCTTCTAATCAAAACCTTTCTTCTCTTTCCACTAATCGTTCTATATCGTGCAGTCCATCTACCAGTAATTGGACTATTTCTCCTTTTTGCTCTCGTCGATTTAACTTTCGGTAAAGGTTTCTTTTTCTTAACTATTTTCCTTTTAATTGGAGCTTTTTTTTTAGTAATTACGACTTTTTTAATAGTTTTTTTCTTAACAATAGGCTTCTTCTTAATAGGTGGTTTCTTTTTCTTAATTGGAGCTTTTTTAATAGGTTTCTTCTTAACAACGGGTTTTTTCTTCACAATTGGCTTTGCTTTAGCAATTGGTTTTTTCTTCTTAATTGGAACTTTTTTAATAGGTTTCTTCTTAATAGTTGGTTTCTTTTTTACGTGTTCTAATTTTTCAACAGGAGTAATTTTAATGGGATTTTTCGATAAAATAACAGACGAAAATAATTTTTCTTTAACTTTTTTAACAGGAGTTTCGATGGTTTTTCTTTCTTCTTTTTTTGGAATCGGTTTTGCTTTAGAAATTGGTTTTTTCTTAGGAATCTTTTTTACTTCTATTGGTTTAATGTCTTCTACGACGTAAACGTATTTGTATCGATCTTCGTATTCCTTAACCTTTCTTTTAAATTGGTCGTCGTAATTGATCTCAACCATGTCGTGATCGCTTCCGTATGGATCGGAAATTTCCTCAATTATATCTAATATTATTTCGTCGTTTTCTAATCCCGCTTTCATTTTCGCCATTTTACTGTCCCTATTGATCGCAAAATAACCGATACTTTCTAATTGTTGCATAATGTTTCGATTTCGCAATTGAGACGTTTTATACCTTTCTTTAGATTTTCTGGATCTCGTTATGTCTCTCAGTTTCTTTTTTAATTTATGCTTCTCGGATTCCATCTTTCTGTCCATCATATTTGGGAATCTCTCTGACCATTCTTTTAATTTCTGATCGGAAATTCTCGTTTTATGCGTTTGATCGTATGCTCCTCTCATAATCTCGTGAAATCTATCTGGATCTTTCTCTTTCATTGGATAGACTTCGCTATCAAACGTATCAATAACGCTAAACAATGGTTGAGAGTTGTAATTCAATTGATTGACGTACGATTGACTCGAACTCAGTTAATTCACCTTTATATTTGATAATATTTTTTGTATTTTTTACTTTGAATTATATCGTATTGCGTTGCAGGTATTTTTTTCCCCTTCGTATCAACTATTCTCATATTTGGGATACTCATAGTTCCATAAACGTTTTTACCTAACTTCTTTTCTGCTTTTTTATTGTATGCTTTTGTATCTTTGCGTATTTTTTCAGCCATATTTTTAGCATCCTTAACAGTATTAAAATATGGTTTTTTGTGGTGATTAAACCATTTTTGAGCTAAAGGTTCAAATACTTGTAATTTAACTTTTTTTGCTGAAGAACTTCGCCTCCTTTTAGGTTTTTCCTTCCAATTTATGTTTGCCTTTTTATGTTGACTTTTATAATAAGCAATCTCTTCCGCTGAAGGTGCCCTTCCCCTAGCTTTTGTAAAACCTTTAGTTATTGCTTTTTTACTCGTTTTATATAACTTCTTTTTAACCATTTTTTTTAACCGGCATTTTTTATCTAAAATAGATTACATAACTTTTTCGATATGGTCTTATCTTTGCTTTTCTTCCTTTTTCTTTAATTTCCTTTGCTCGTTTATTTGCAGTTCTTTTATTCTTAAAGAAATGTGGACGCATCTTTTTGGATTCTTGAGATAAAAGAACAAAGTAAATTTCTTTATTAATCTTTTTCTCGTATTCATAAAATCCATAAAATCTTTTTTTCTTAGTTACGATAATCACCTAATCCCAATCAAACCTATGGGCATCTTTTTTAATATTTTTTCTAAATTTATCAATCGTATTAACATTATCGTCTGAATAAAAGACTTCTTTCTCCCCTTTTTTGAATACAGCAGTAAATAAAAATTTCTGATTTGGTTTTTTTCCTTTAAATTTAGAATATCGTTTAATTGAAGACGCTTTCCAACCATTTACCTGCATTCCTTTAAATCTTTTTGCTATAATAATTCACCTTTTTTTACTAGTTTTTATTCCAATTTTTTTTAGATTTGTTTTTGTATTCCTGAAGCAAAATTCTCCCTATTTTCGGGTTTTTTGCCTATTGAAATTTAAAAAAATAATCTTAATTAATTGATTTTTTTCCTTTTCTTACCAAAAATCTACTTTTTCGGGACTTTTTTAGAATCAACGTCTCCTTTTATGTCCGCAGATCCAGGTCGCTTTTTCCAAGCCTTTAGATTTTTATCTGTAGGGCTTATTACTCTCTTATGTGATCGTTGTTTATCCCTTATTTGCGATTTTTTCGGTCGTTGAGCCATAAGTTTACTCGCTAACGCAATACCGTGAACTTCTGGTTTATGTGCCCTCGTTTGATATTTTCCATCAATCTTTCTAACCCAAATATATCTGCCTTTCCCGTTTATTTTACGATGTCTCCTAGACCAAGTAGATCCTATTTCTTTTGTTTTTGTTATGATAATCACCTATTTTTGTATATCTTCTAAATATTTTTTAATTGAATCGTTACTTGTGCGGTAATCGTCGTAAAATCCCCAAATCCGATGATAATCTCCCTTTCTCCCTTTTAAAAACCCTTTGTCGCGTGGATTGTTTGGTTCGCCAAATTCTTTTTTCCATGCCATTTTGAATTTTTCAAAAGAAACGGCGTTTTTTCTAATTTTTTTGCTTGGATAATTACTTACGATAATACCTATTTTCTTCTTTTTTGCCAATTTTTTCACTTATTTTTGTTGTTTTAATTTAAAAAATGAGAACTAAAAAAGTGTTTGAAGTCGCGTTCTCAACGACATTTGATTTTATCTTTTTCTTCTTTTTGCTAATATTGTTATTGGCACAGCTAAAGCTCCAAGAACTAAAATTGCTACTATTATTGTTATTACAGTGTAATCATCTGGTTCTGGTGGTTCATCAGGTACTCCATCTTCTGTTATTTCAATGCTTACATAAGCAGATCGTTCTGATTCTCCAAACATGTTTACAGCAGAAACTTTATAGCTATACACTCCAACTTCAATTAAAACTTCAGAATAACTCGTTGAAGTTAAACCATCTTCAAATGGTTCATATTCTGCACCACCTATGCTTCTATATACAATATAACTATCACAAAACACTTCTTCCCAATCTAAATAAATCTTTATTGTGTCTCCAATAATTTCATAAGTTAATTGGTTCATAAAAGGAGCTTCTGGTATTCCTTCTAATTGAACAACTATGGATACTTCATTTGAAAAATCCGATATGCCTGCTTCGTTTCCAGCTTTAATTTTGTATGAATAATCACCACTCTCTAACACTAAATCATTGTAATAATTTTCACCAATTTCTTCTAAAAAGTCAAAAGAACCATCATTTTCAGAACGATACACACCATAATCATCTGCATCAGGAACAGGATCCCACTCTAAAACTATTTCTCCATCTGTGCTTGGACTATTGACTGTAATATAAAGAACAGGACTGTCAGGTATTTCAAGTGGAGGTGGAGGTGGAACATCAATAACCACACTTTCTTGGTTTGAAAAAACCTTCCCTATGTTGTTCACAGCCTCAATTCTGTAGTAATAAATTCCATTTTCTTTGGAAGCTCCATCAATAAATGAACTAACAGTTCTCCCAATTGCTATTTTTTGTTCAGCCTCACCTGATTTGCACCTATAAACATTGTAGTAATAAACACGTGAAGAATCACTCCAATCTAAGCTAACAACATCATCAAGATCAGGATCAGGTTGTATGTCATTTAATATTGGTGCAGATGGAAGTGAATCATAATATACCGGAGGATCACCTCCTCCACCACCATTTGTAGGTACAAGAACAAAAGGAACTATAGAAACAATTCCCACTACAACCAATATTGATGTCATTAACACCAAAATTAGAAGTATTCCTTTTTGCTTTGTGTTCACCGTCTTCTCATCACGTCAATTGCTTATTTTTTCAAAATCAACGGCATTCCAATTTGAATGAACAAATATATTCCTGCTATACTAATTACAACAAGAATAACTAACCATCCCCATTTGTCCCACCAATCTTCCATGTCATCAAAAGGAGTTGGTCTAACTACAATTACTGGATCATATGATGTTATTATTGGATCCCACAACCAATCTCCTTTTCTAAAAAATGGATCATCTAAAGCAGATTCATATGTCTCAGCATCTAATTTGACATTACAAATCAAATAAACTGTTGCTTCGTATTCTATGTGAACAAAAGGACATCTCACATGAACTGATATGTCTCGATAAATGCTAAATGTGTCAATAGCATATATGGTTGGAAAGAAATTAAAAACTGCATTGTAATCAAACCCACCTCTACGCACATCAATTCTTTGCTCAGTGTGAGTAATCTCTGGTGCCAACCTTATTGGATAGCTGTATGTTAAATCTGCTTCTGTTCCAACATTAGTGCGTTGCTCTCTTTCAGTAAAGCTATCAACCAACCATTGTTGTATTATTATTCCTTCTGTGACATAATCACTTGTCATGCCAGTCTCCCATCCTAAGTTTAAAGACTCAATCTTATCAACTACAACCTGTTGGCTATATGATAATTCATCTGTTAGTGTCAATGTGTCCACACCTCCCGATAGTTTTGGTTGTGTGGTATATAAATCGTTGTAATCACCACAAAATCCTTCTTCTGCCAAAACCACATCCATTACTTTTACCTCATAAAGAAATTGTGATGTTTTTATAGGTATTCCATTAATTATTTTTCCATCTAAACCCGAGAATGTTGGATTAATTCCTATTGTCATAGGAATATTGTGAGAGTAATCACGATAATTAAGAGAACCATAATACACATAATCATAAGCAAATTTACCGTAATGCATTGCCGTCTTCGTCAATGTGGTAATTTTCATAGTGGCATATGTAATCATAGAAGATTTCTTGTTTGTTTCAAGACCAATAAACACATCTCTCAAGCTTAATGCCAAATAACTGTTTATTTCGTACCCAAACACAATTCTTGACATAAATTCAAGTGTGTTTTCATCTGATTCTTTGCTACCTAAACTTTCATAACTAATTAAATCTATTCCACCAATGTTGTGTCTAAGATAATCATTATTGTCTTCAGCCATTGTTATAGTCAACCAATCGTACCTAATGGTTTGATCGCCAACAATATCAATATAATCGTTCTCTTCAGCTCTTACTGAAACAGGACTAAGTGCTACAATTTGAACTGAAAATAGAAAAAAAATGGAGAAAATTAAAATTAATAGCTTGCTTCGTTGCCTCATTTTTAACCACCTAAAAAAGTTGGGTTGATTACGCCGATGCTAATGTCTGTAAAGAAGTAAAGGTGTACGACGTGCCAAAGAATCTGTTAGGAATAACTACTCTACCTGCTTTCACGGTATCACACGTAATGTTGACAGCAGTAAAAATCTCAAAAAACATTTCAAAGTTGCCTAATAACGTGTCCCAAGACTCCGTGCTGACAAAAAACAACTTATCGTCATCAATTTCAATTAAGAAATTATAGTCGCAATCGGCAGTAAAGTTCACCTGCAAAGCATTCCCATCGGTTGTGCTAATAGAAACGTTGAAATCCCATTCAATTGCAAAAGTTTCGGTGATCATTGCGTAATCCCCCGTTTTGGTGTGGTCCGTTACATCGTCTGTCAAAGTGAACAATGTGTCCATGCTTCTGTAATATTTTTCGTTCCATAGATAGTCTAATGTGGTCTGTGACAAGTCGTCTAAATCGTCTGTAATAGCAAAATGACTTCCACGATGTGTTTCGGTTTTTGTGACCGTTGGAAACCACAATGGAATCGTACCATTAGTGTTAGTTGCTCTGTCCCACGCAGTTCCTTCTACTATATTTAACACGTTTCCGTACAAATCTGTTGCTTCGTGGTAACCAAACAGATTAAAGTCGATATTGTTCCCCATGATAGGATACATGTAATCGTAGGTCGTCCAATAACCGTCAGTTGCCTCGTCAGGATTGACTCTGATGATAATGTAGTCGTATTCAGAAAGATCCTTACCAAAATCGTCAGGCATTACCTCCGTACTAATTGTTTCGTAGTACGTGAGATCGTACCTGTGTTCAACTTCGGTGATCTTTCCTTTATCTCCGTACATAGTGAATGGACACAATTCTCCAAGGCCTTCTTTTGAAGTCCAATCTTTTATGCCAACTGTAGTTGTTTGAGCAACAGGAGTAGGGGTTTCAGGAGGAGGAAATACTGTCGACCATGAAACACCAAACATTAAGATTAAAACAAGAGAACCGGCTAGAATGCCAATAATAACGTAAAACTGATAGCCTTTACCTTTTTCGTCTTTTTCCCTCATATAATTAATACCTCATAAATTTTTTTTTATTTTTAATTGATCTAATTTTTATTTATGTAGATTTTTATTATGGATATTATGTGTAAAACCTATATTTAAGGTGTTTGCATCGATTACTTCACAGCCTATGTTCTCGAAGGCTTTGAGAAAAGGAAGAAATTAAGTAATTTTTAACCCATTTTCGTGGTATCTTTTACCTAATCTTTTAGTTCCTAATAAAGCATCAATAATCACACTTTAAATAGGTGAAAACAAATGTTTATATTACCTAAGATTTATAATTAACTTAACAAAAAATTGTAAGAAATTGAAATTACATAGTTCAAAATTATCTAATTTAATCACCAGAAATGTGAAACAATTTATGGCGTTATTTATACCCGAAAAAAAGAGTCTTTTTGATCGTTTTGATGACGCAATATCCACATTTGGTGTTTATTCCGAATAATTTTAATTGTATAAGATCAAAATATTAATATTTTTGTTAGGTTCGATCTAATGATGATAGCATGCGACTGGACGAAGGATCAGAAATTTACTATATTGAATATTTGGATCACGGAATTTCACGCGATCCAATTGAAAAGATTGAAAAAAAACCCTTATTGCTGTTTTGCGTTGGTTATATCGTTAATTTACATGGAAACGAATCTTATTATGCTGTGGTTAGTTCTGGAACGCGATTGCACGAACGCAAACCATCGCATTATGTCTATATTGTCAAATCTGCTATTACAAAAATGATGGTAATACATCGTGTTAAAGAATAAATATATTGTGTTGAAGAATAAGGAAATTGAAGAGAATTTAACGTTAGATTTCGCCCTAGTTTTACATTTTAATCCCTTGAACTTTCCATTTCCACATGGGACATTTTTAATTCTCTTAAGAGTTTTGTCAAGCAGATATCTCAACCTTACAATTCTTCCACGCAATTTTTTTAAGGTGGTAAAATGCCAAAAAAGAAAAAAAGAATGGTGAATATTACGATAAATATTCCTGAAATATACGATGATAACCTCCAGAAATTAATCAAAATGGGAATAACGCCTAGTAGAAGTGAAGCAATAAGAACAGCATTAAGAGAGTTTTTTCAAAATGAACCTCCAAATCTTAAATTATTAGGATATTTTGAAGGTTTTGAATCTGAAAAAATGATTTCAGGAAGGAAATTAGGTGAAATTAATTTAGAAAACAAGATAACACGTTTAGAAACGAAAATTAAAGGAAAAAACAACTTGATTGATTATCTCAAATTAGAATTGGAAAAGCACGAAAAAGGTGAAGGAAATCCCAAATAAAAAACAAATAATAGATAATAAAGAAGATAAAGATCTCGTTATAGTTCTCGATATTGAAACAACGGGTTTATCGCCTAAATTTGATATGATTTGTGAAATTGGGTTATGTTTTTTGAATTTAGAAACAGGTGATATCAATAATATTTTTAGTGTTATTTGCCAGGAGGAAAATAAAAAATTTAACGAAAGGTCTTGGATTTTTCAGAATAGCGATTTGAAATATGAAGAGGTTATAAACGCTCCCTATTTAGAGGAATTTAGAGGAGAATTACAAGCTATTTTTGATTTGAATTGTCCTTGTACGGCATATAACCAGAAATTCGATTTTGGTTTTTTGGAATTTAGGGAGTTCAAAATACATCAAAAATTTTGGGATCCTATGTTAAAATTGACGCCGATATTAAAAATTCCAAATATATCTTATTACGCTAAGGATTATAAATGGCCTTCTGTTTGTGAGGCTTATTACTATTTTTTCCCAAACGAACGTTATATTGAAACACATCGTGCTCTCGATGACGCTATGCACGAAGCCAAGATTGTTTACGAAACATACAGACATCTAAAGGAAAATGAACGATTAAAAAAAAAATTATAAGAATTAGGTGTAAAAATTGATTGAAAAAGGACATATCTTAAGAAAAATAGGTTTTTACAAGACAATAAATATTTTACCTAGTGATGGACAACCAATTAAACTGAGCGAATTTTATGCAAAACTTATCAAATCTGTTCATTATAATACATTTATAGGAGTTAAATCTGAATTATTAAAAAAAAAGATTATCGAAATTTATAATCAAAAAGGAGCTAAATGTATTAAATTAACAGGAAATGGTGTTGTTTTAAAATTTAGATTGAAAGAATTAATACAACAAATAGAAAAAGGTGACAATAAGTGAGTTTATTAGCTAGAAATAAAGCAAAGGATTACACCATTAATCTGGTTTTTAAATTAGATAAATCCAATTACGGTTTTATCACAAATCATGTTAGAGAATGGGAATCCAGATTAGGAAAAATGACGGAAGTGGTGATCTAAAATAATTCCTTTAGGTGAAATTGTTTGTCAAAAATGTTCTGGCAAACTAGTTAAAAAGGGTTGGTATGCGTTATGCACTAAATGTGGTGCGAAATGGACAATTGAATCCCACGCAAATGGAAGTTTTAAGTCAATAAGAAGAGTTGACGGTTAAAAATGGATCAAACACTAAAAGATTTAAAAAAAGTCGTTTTGGATTTAATGAAACCACAAATCGCCGAGCTTCAGAAAGAGTTAGAACTTATCAAGGCAGATAATCAACGATTAGATACTCATGGAGATTTTATGAAAAATAATAGAGAGATCTTGCGGGGGTTTATTAAATATAAGAACGATTGGGTAGCTGATGTTTTTCTTCACAATATCGATAAATATGTTTTAACTAAGAAACAAAAATGGCATTTAGTTGCTCAACACATTCATAATAAGAAACTATTAGAGAAGCTCGATGTCGGTTCCGCCCGACAGACGGTGAAACAACCCGATCCATTTAAATTTTGTTCTAAGTGTGGATACTCTGGAAATGTCAGAGATATAGTGTGTCCAGAATGTCATAACTCTTATTTTAGAAAAACGGAAAAGAAAGAATATATTGATCCAGATATGGAACAATTGAAAAAGGATGGGCATTTTTTCTTAGCTTCGGGGGGCGATTTGGATAAAATCTTAGTAATTCGAGATGATTTGTTAAAACTTTACAATATTGCTTCATACTATCGACCAGATAACGAAGACTTAAATAAAATCAGAAAAAGAATAAAGGAGTTGTATAAAATTGGATAAAATTTGTTCAAAATGTAAACAACCAATAGATCGTGAGAGGAGAAAAACAAGAGATAAAAAAAAAGAACTTGAACAAAAAAAAGAATATTATAATAACAATAGAAATCGCCTTAAATCTTTGGCTAAACTACATAATTATATCAGAAAGATTAAGGTAAAACAACAAATTTGTACGATATGTAATGAGGAGAAGAAATTACAATTAGCTTCTATTGATCATACTTATACTGAAAACCCTAAAGATTACATGTGGTTATGTCAATCATGTCACCATCTATACGATAGTTCGAGGGGCGAGAAAGAGGCGATTAGGCGTGGTGAGTCCAGCTCATCTGAAATGGCAGTAAGTCGTCCTAAACCCGACTCGAAACTCCCCGAAGATTTATGTAAGTGTGGAAAATCGTATAAAAGCCACTTCATTGATAATACATATAAAACCTGCGAATATCTCGAACTAAAAGAGAAACACCCCGAACCTATTTGTCCTAAATGTGAATTCTTTATTTCTAATATAAATAAATTTGGTACTTCACAATGCAAAGAGTTAGACATACGACTTGCCTATTCTGATTATCCAATGGCATGTGTTCATTTCAATCCTAAAACCGAGCCAGAGAAAAATGGAAATGAAGAAGAATGGGAATGTCCAATTTGTAAAAAAGTAGTATTTATCGGTTATACTGTCCATAGATCTTGTTTAGATGATTTAATGGAGAAATTAAAGAATACGATAAAAAAAGGAGATTGAAATCGAGACTTGCCTCCCACCCATAAAGTTGTAAACTTAACCAAAAAGGGACGTCCAATTAATTTTAGGGATTATTTATTCCTTCCAAAAGATTCTCTTGCCTTTACAACTCTGACAACTGCACAGAAAAAAGCCATCAAAAACATAGAAGAATATTGGATCAATCGAATAAGAAATTATCAAAATTGGAAATTCCGAAAACATTGGAGTTATAAAAAAGAGTCGATTTCCTCAAGATTAGACCGATATACTTTTGAATCCCTAAAGGGGAATAACAATTCGAAATCAATTCAGAATTTCGTAAGGAAGTTCTTAAGGGATAAAAAATTCAGGAAAAAATTCGAGGTTATTTTATGGCAACAGTTTGAAAAAGATCCATCAGATCCTAATATGGAATTATTACAATATTTAGATTATACCGATAGTAAACAATTATTAATCGATATTTTCCCTCACGTTGTTTCAGGAATAGTTTACGTTGTTGAAAAAGAGCTTATATCGTTTTATTTTACTTTTATAAACGAGTTCTCCCTCTCTTACGCCATTAGAGTAGGATTAATTCACTTTAGAGACCTCGAAAATCAAGACCCAATTGAGAAAGAAGAAGTTCTTGCGATTTTAAACGAATTAATTAACGAAAAGAGTTGATGGCTAAAAATGAGTAAGATGGTCGATTTTGGAAAAAGAAACGAAAAGTGTCCAAAATGTGATTCTGATTTGATCGATGGAAATGATTTTCATACAGGTGAAGATTATATTCGTTGCTCAAATCCTAAATGTAATTACTTCTATAGTTGGGGGAAATAAAAATGATTATAAATACAGATTGTTATTTAGCTGTGCTAAAGAAATATAAAGCAAAGTTTTTTGATGCCCATTTTGAAGTTATTACACGAACGGCAAAATCTTGTTTATCGCCATCAAAAGAATTGTTATATTATGCTAAAGAGAATGAAATTTCTTTTAAAGAATATGAAAAATTATTTATTAAAGAAATTAGGAAAAATCCCGAAGCAAAAAAACGGATAAATGAAATCAGAGAAATAGCAAAAGAGAAAGTGGTATTTCTCGTATGCTTCGAAAAAGATCCGAACGTTTGCCATCGTTCAATCGTTAAGAAAATAATTGAAAGAACTATTAAACTATGGATGTGATTTATCGTGGAAGAATTAGACTTTAAATGTGGAAAATGTGGATGCAAAATCTACGGATTAGGTGACGATTATTTTTGTCCTGAATGCCAAAAAATATTCTGTTTTGATTGCATTGGAAAACACGGATGTAAAGTTAAAATCGTTCCACAAAATCATTTACAAGGAAAATGGAAGGTGGTAAAAAAATTATGAACGAAATAAATTTTAATTGCCCTGTTAAGAATTGTCAGTTTTATGAGGAGTGCGATTACGATAACTTTAAGGATTGTCCTACTTATCTCATGTGTAAAGCGAGAGATGAGATGCGACTCGAAGCCTCCGATAAAGACTTCTACAATTGGAATGATGAAATGGATATAATGGAAGGTGAAAAAATTAATATGAGCGTTTCAAAAGAAAAAATTGAAAAGATTAAAAATATAAAGATTTTTGACGAAGAATGGGACTCATCGCAATTTCCTTACATGAGCAATAAACAAATTATTGAAGTTCATCAATACATCTATATTTCTTTAACAGAAGATGTAAGAAAATTGCGTGGTGGTGTTTCTATGGGAGGTTTTGGCGTTCCTATTCTCGTTAATAATTTATTAATCGAAACCAAAAAACGATTTAAAGGCGTTAAAAAATAACAAATAATCCAGAAATAGTTTATTTTGAAACAAAAGTGTGTTCGCAATGTAAAAAACCCAAGCAATCGCTAGAAATGTTTCGCAATCGAAATACGGGCGAATATTGGTGTATGCATTGCGTTGCAATTGAAAAAAAGAAGAGAAACGCGAAATGTTGGGAAAAAACGTTAGAACCTGATATAAAAACGAAGAATAAAGAAGGTAAAATTTTTATGACCTGGGACGAAATTTGTTTGGGTAAACTCAAAGAGATCGGAAAAGCGTCCTTAACGGAGTGGGCAACAGCTATGGGTTACAAAAACTCTGCTAGTTTGGCGAAACCTGCAAAAAATCTCGAAGAACAAGGAAAAATAAAGGTTATTCGTACTAAGAGTGGAATGATTAAGAAATACTACGAGGCGATTTAAAAAATGGTTAATGTTCCAAAAAAAATGTATAAAGAAGCAGTATTTAGATGGAATTGCTTCGTTGGATGCAGAATATTTTGGTGTACTTATTGTAAAAAATCCTTTCAGGCTCAAATGAGAAGACAGATCCATAATTGTGAAAAGTGTGGTAATTATATACCTCATTTCCACGAAGAAAGAGTTACTAAAGAATACACAGAAAAACATTTTCCCGAAACTTCAGGAGACGAGTTTATTTGGGTTGGTAGTTCGGGAGATATTTCGTTTATCGAACATCCAGACATGTTAAAAATTCTTAGTAGAATCGAAGAATACCCCGATAGAACTTTTTTCTTTCAAACAAAAAATCCAAAGTTCTTTAGTAGATTTTCATTTCCTCCAAACGTGATATTGGGGATAACTTTAGAATCGGATACTTATTATAGAAAAATTTCAAACGCACCTTTTCCATATAATAGGGTTCTTTGGTTTGAAAAGTTAAATTTTCCGAGAAAGTTCGTAACCATTGAACCCATTTTAGACTTTAACTTTTCTCTCTTTTTAGGATGGCTAAAAGAGATAAATCCAGAAAGAATTTACGTTGGATACGATACGCATAAAACGTGGTGGATGGAAGGAGAAAAAAGAGCGTATCTTAAAGAATACGAACCAAGTTTAGAAAAAACTAAAAAACTAATTATAGAATTAGAGCGATTTACTAAAGTTAAAACAAAATACATGAAGAGTTAGAAAATTGAAACAAAAAAAAGAATGAAAATATAGGTGTAATATTTTTAATGGTAAAAATTGGAAATAAAGTCAGAAATCGAAGTAAATTTGTTAATATTAAAACATTTTATAAAGAACTTTATATCAAAAATAAATCTGCAGAAGAAAGAAGTGAACAATATAACGTTTTGTTTTCAGAAATCTATGCTCTATTAATTGGATGCATAGGTATATTTGAAGGCTATAGTTTTGAAGTAATAAAAACAGGAATATTGGGTTTAATTGATGATTTAAAATTACAGATAATTAGTTATAAAAATGAGTAAAAAAACACTTCCAAGATTAGACGTTAAAAAGGAAAATAAAGAAATTGGTGCGATTTTCTTAGAAATGTATGAATTTCATAAGGGATGGATGGAACATTACGCCAACGAATATTTGAATGCGATCCGTCAAAATAAAGATCGATTATTAAAGGAATTTGATAAAAAACAAGCTAAAGAAAATATAATACTAAAATCTGGAGGTAATAAGTTATGAAATTAGCACAGATCGATTATTTATTGCATCATCATTTGCCATTTAAGATTTGGAAAATATATCTTGATATGAAATTTAGGTATGGAAAATATGCGTTCAAAAGAAGCGAAAAAAGAGGTTGATTATGAGAGAAAAAAAATTACCAATGCCTAAAAAAAATTGTTTTTTCTGTTTTGAATTTACTCTTGGAGAGTTTACCGAAGAACAGATTAAGATATGTGCCGAACACTGGTTAGACGCTGAGAATTGCCCTAATTGGTGTCCGTTTAATGTTTATATAAATAATAGAAAAATGATGTGGATAGAAACACGATAAACAAAAGCAAAAAAGAGTATTTTGAAGTTTGGTTCATAGAACATCACGATCATCACGTAATAGATGATAATTTTACTAAAATATGGAACGAAATAGGTGAAAAATTAAAAAATGAAAAAATTAAAGCAATTAGGCCCACACGAAAAAGAAATCCTAAATAACGAGTTCTTAAGAGAAGAATTAGTTCAAGAAAGATTAGCAGATGCAGTTGCTAATGGTTGGAGAAAACATCAAAAGAAGGTTTTTGAGAATATGGGCGGATTAGAAGGCGTTCAGGCGGTATGCAAACAATTAGAAAAACGCGGATTAACGCCAGAACAGGCGGAACAAATGTCCACAGAAGAATTTGCGAAATTTGTAGAAGAACACGATATAGAGGTGAAATAAAATAATGGGAAAGAAAGAACAATTTAGCGTTCATTTTTGTAAAGAATATATCGTTGTCGCTGAAGATTACGACCAAGCGATTCTTAAAACTCAACAATATCTTAACATCCCTATGGAATTATTTAAAGAATTTAAACTTGAAACTGTTAAAATTGATAGAGATAAATCTGAAAAATTATACGATGGAGTTGATATCGAATAATGAACGAAGAAATAAAAGATTTAGGCGTTATGCGTTGGAATCCAAAACAAAAACCGTTGTTCTGGATGTACGAGCAAACAGGAATGATGAAAGCCATTGTAGATAAATTTTTTGAGGAAATCCATCTGACAAACCTGGAAATGAAGTATTTGAGGTGGTACATCGTTCAATGGATCGATGGAACAAAAGCATCGGTAAAAAGAAATATTCCTCCAGAAGAATGGGAAGAATACAAAAAAAATGCGTTTCCGCCTGATTACAAAAAACAAATTGAAGAAACGGATCAGAAACAACTTATGGATTATATTACGAACGAATTAGGATATTACGGACTAGATCCGTTTTAGGTGATTTCTATATGGAAAATAATTCTAAAGAACCAAAATTAGAAGTAAACGATAAAGGATTTATCAAACCAATTCCACCTGGTTCACATACACGATGTCCATTAACAAAGCGTAGGTGTGATGGAGGAACTTGTGCGTTGTGGTTAGATCCTTTACGTTCGGATTTGAAATTAATTTCAGAAATGTGTTTGTTTCGATTGGCCATGAAAAAAATAGCAGGTGAATTAACTCCATGTGTTCATCAATCAGTAATAAATGGAGATTAGATCGTGATAGCATACAGAACCGATAAAATTCCAGAACCTGAGAAACTTAAATATATAAAAAAGGAATTAGATAAAATCGGTGAAAAATACATAACCAAAATCGGTAAAGAGATCAACGATTATTGTAAGAAAATTGGTTTTAATATGTTCATTGATGTCATTATGGATTTGAGTTTCGTGGGAAAAGTAAAGGAGTGAAGAAGTTTGAAAATAGAAGAATTTAAATGTGAATGTGGAAAAGAGATCGAAATTACAGTTCCAATGTATGTAGATATTGATGGGGATTTTATTTGTAAAAATTGTTTTGTAAGTAAAGAGAAAATTGCAGGATTTATCGCAACAGCAAAGGATTATATTAAGAAATTTGAAGAGATTATGGAAAGAAATCAAGCAAGAAGAAGAATTAACGACCAGTTAGATCGATTGATTGACGATCACATAGAATTATTAAGAGAATTAAGAATTACCCAGAAACCTTTAACAAAAGAAAGGAAGGATTATTTTCTTAATAAATTGGAGGAAAGACAAGAAAAAATACACGAAATAAGTAAAAAGGTGAAATAAATTGCATATGGATGGTGTTTGGAAGGATATTTATCTGGACGTGAAAAAAGCAATTAACCATTTTTACGATTGCAATGTTTTCTATATTACAGCGAAGAAAATCAGGAAATATTTAGACATTGAAGCATCAGATCGATCAAAAATCAACTTTATTTGGCGAATTTTACGATATCTTGTATCTGAAGGATATTTAGTAGTAATTGATGGGAAAACTCCAAAACAATATAAAATCTCCAAATTTCCGATTGAAGATAACATGACGTTTGTAGATTATCAACACGGTGTGTTTGAATGAAATATTTCGACGAAGAAATATCGTTATCTGCAACATTTAAGAGAATTTACGACAATAAAAACGAAATAAATGAAAGAGTCGAAAAGCTAATCGAACGATGGGAAAAGGAAGACGATGATAAATTGTATAAAATTAATAAAATGGTGAAAAAATAAATGGATGAGAAAGAAAAAGAAGATTTGAAAATAGAAATGCCAAATAATATTGATTCATCCGATCATATTTATTGCGATTCAATTTGTTGCGGGAGAGTTCCAGTTCCAATATATAACGAAGGCTTAGGAAGTTTCTCAATTTATCAACCAAATTTCTCTGAGGTGCTAAAAGAAATTTACGAAGGTTTAATAAGAGTTTGGTTAAAACAAGGAAAAGATCCGTTTGAAGAATTTGAAAAAATACAAAAAAAATTAAAAGAAATGGATAAAATGGTGAAAAAATAGATGGATCCAAAAGAATTTAGAGAAATTGCAGAAAATTATACAAAAAAATTTGTGGGAAAAATATTTCCAGGAAACATCAGAAAAATTGAAAATGCAATTTGTGTATGCTGTGAAAATAAAATTGATGGGTTCAAAAACATAATAAGTAAAAGAGAATATGAGATTTCTGGATTATGCCAAAATTGTCAAGATGGAATATTTGAAGTGAATAAAGGAAGGAATAAATGTTCAGATTGTGGAGATGAAGCAGAATATCAATGTATTGAAAATCAAGAGAAATATTGTAGAAATTGTAAAATTCTAATGAATGTAAATGGTGCAGGAATGGAAATTGACGATTATCATTTTAAGAAAGTGGAAAAGGTGATATAATCTATGAATAAATGCTTAAATTGTGGAAAAGAGATAAGCAGTAGTGCAGAAGTGTGTTCTGTGGAATGTTCTGAAGAATATTTTAGATACGTTTCTGGTGAAGAATTAAAGGACCATCCTGAATTTAAAACTAAAATCGAAGGTGTAAATAATGTGTGAAGAAAAGCAGAAAAGAGTTATCCAAGAGTTGCAGAAACAGTTAGAAGCTCATTGGAAGAATACTGAAAAAGAAAGAAAAAGAACGCATTCTGGTAAAATGTATGAAAAATATATGGAGAAGGATAAAAATGAATAAAAACATCAAAAAAGTGAAAGTAAGAGATTTAGAGGTTTCGCTT
>JAHLWV010000443.1 GCA_019057735.1 Promethearchaeota archaeon
TAGTGACGGCAATAAGCACGGCTATTTCAATGGGAGTAAGTTTCGGAATTGGAAAGGTAGTTGGTTTAGCAAACAAATATTTAGGTGGTTTAGTGAACTTGCCCGATCTCGCGGGTATTACCGGGATTCAATCCGCTTCTAAAGCACAGCAATGTCTTCACGAGTTTTCTACTTACCTTATGCAAGCGAGCGTAAGTTTAAGCGGTTTTGCGATCGTTACAGCCTGCCTTAAGGAGATATCACAAGAAATTTTCATAGATCCTTTAGTAGAAACGCTCGTTTCTAACCTTGTGCGAGAAATGGGATACGATGCTACGATTCAAATGATCGCAAGCACTTTAGCGGAATCCATCCGCGAAGAATTTTCGGGACAAATTTCTAACATGTTTAAGGGAAGTCAATCGGATTTTACGTTTCAAAATTATATGAATAATCGACTAACTTTTGAACACCAATATCCCATTGGTCAAGAGCTAATTCAATATTTTAACGAGTTCAAAGCGGAGATAGTAGCTTCTCGAGATATGAGATACGATTCAAATACCAAACGATATTATCACGAATTTTTAGGAGTATTAGGAACTTCTTTGAAATTATTCGCCACTGTAATTTCTGCGTATTCGATGTTTTCATTGTTTTCTAACATTATAAAAAGTGGTAGTACTTCATTTTTAAAGAATGGTGTTGAAATTCCAGTGATTTGGCTTACAAAATATCTAAAGGACAAGGGGTGGAATCACGATTCTCTTACAGATGAACAAAAAGCCACCATTAGAAAAGTTTATGAGTCAGCTAATAAAAAAAATACAGTTTGGTTTGAAAAAGATGGAAGAAGGATTATAGAAGATATTGTTCAAAGGACTACTCAAAGTAATTCTAAAATAGGAGATAAAATTCAATTAGCAATTAATGATTTTATGAGAAAACTTGAAAGTGAGAAACCCTATAAACCCTTTATAATTGATGAAATTATAAAAGATGAGAAGGGGAGGGAATTTATCTCTTTTAAAGATCCCGACTTTCAATTTGCTCTTGAGAAGATTAAAATAAATCCGAGTGCTTATGGCGGATTAATATATGTTGTTGAAGTAATGGGTATTTATTATTGTGGTCTCACAGAAAGGACAATCGATATTAGATTTGAAGAACATATCATGGATGCGTTGAGGGGTTACATTAGCTCTGGTGGAGATGTCAATAAGCCAGGATATACTAAGTTTTATGATTCGATATGTACAATACTCAAAATTTGTTATGGAGATATAATTAAATTGCACAGGGAATTACAAACATATTCAGTATTGGGAAGGGTTAATGATAGGCAGAAAAAAATTGAAGAGATAAAATCTGTCATTAAACCATTCATCAAGAAGCATATAATAGAAATTCATTACGGTGTTAATTCCTTAGGTAAGAGAGAAACGCAATTAATAAAAAAATTCCCTTATAAGACACTTTTTGAGGAAGGAATCTTGGAAATGGGCTTCTATGATAGGAATGACCCTGATTTTATGGATTTAAAAGCCAGAGGTTTGAATACTATAGCTGGAGGTACTGGAGTTGGTAATAACTTCCCTTTATATGATATTGCAGTAATGCTTGCTTTAGGATTTTCTGGAAGGAAGATTGCAAAAATTCTTCAGTCAGAATATTCTATTTTTGCGAGTTATAATGAGAAAAAATTTGTTAAGACAATCCAACATAAAATTGAAGATGTTTTTGGTGGTGCTTATAAAGCTCAAAAAGAGCTCCTAAAACCTATTATTGAATATTTAGATAACATAAAAGGGTTAGAAAGACATGAAATCTATCTTGCATTTAAACATGCAGAGTTGATGTCTGGTTGGTTCAGTGAGTGGAGCAATGGAAGAGAATTTTTAATTTCAGATATTACTACCATCTGCAAGAGATTTAACTTGGATCCAAAATCAAGTTGGGAAATAATAGAACCTTTTCTAGAAAAGAGTGAAAAATTTTTTACAGGATTATCTGAATCAGAATGGTTAGACCTTTTTATTAGTAAACCACTATTTAGACGATCACAAACGCCTAAAGATATAGAAACTATTCAGGATATAGTTAAATTGGGAGATCGGAAATTAAAACAAATAAGGGATTATTTTTGTAATAAATACGATTTTCCTGATTATAGATCATTTAAAGAAGATCTTCAAGAAGATAAAGTCAAAGATATTCTTTCTCGAGGATATTTCTTAGATTCAAAAGGGAATATGGTTAAATTAGATAAATCAATATGGGTAGATCAATTAGTTCCACATTGCATTAATCCTACATATAGCGGATTATCTCCAGAACGTTGTATTTTAAGGCTTTTTAGGCGTATGACGATTGATCAAATTTGGGATAAATTCTACAGATATAGTAATAATTTACTTTAAAAATATAGCATAAATAATTTAACTGCTTTTTCTTTATTTTTTTTCACAAATCTCCTAATAAATATAACTTTTTGGAGTATGTCAATCTTTAATTGTTTTAGTTTTGGGAGTATCGATATTAAATTAAATAAGTTTCATCAATCTTAAAAAATGATGGGAGGGGAGGGATTTACTCTCTCAAGAAGAAGCTTCTTATTACTTGAACCCCCGACCAATGCCGGTGCGTGTATAGATGTAAACGCCCACTCGGCCCCCAGCCGAGTCTTATGCTGTAAAAATTACCGTTTTACTGTATCATACCAAGCTAGACCACCCTCCCAAAAAAGGATGTATTATTTATACTCTACACAAAAAAATAGGTCCAACTTTGATTTTTATAAATTAAAATCATAAATTCTATTTATTTTTATTTATCCTTTCTTTTAAACCGATAATTTT
>JAHLWV010000444.1 GCA_019057735.1 Promethearchaeota archaeon
CTAAACGTTCTTCTAATTCTTTTATTCGATCTTCTACTTTTTCGGACATATTATATATTATAAAAAATAATGCAAATAAAAAAAATTTTTCGAAAACATTTACTCAAAGATTTATACTCAAAAACCTTCTATCTATATTTTAAAATTGTTTAACTTTAGATATTAAAAAAATACAAAAATGTAAAACCGTAATACATTACCTATAATCTATTAATATTAATTAAATTGAAAAATTTAAAGGAAAATCCAATGTCTTCAAAATTTGAGCAAAATTTAGAAAAATATGCTGAAGTAATATTAAAAGTTGGTTTAAATTTACAAGCTGGTCAACGCTTACTGATAGGTGCACCCATAGCTCTTAGTTACGGTACACCTCTTGAATTAGCCCCACTAGTAAGGTTAATAACTGAAAAAGCTTATCAAATGGGAGCAAGATTTGTTGAAGTATTGTGGGACGATGAACAATTAAAACTAATTCGATTTCAACATGCTCCAAGAGATTCTTTTGAAGAATATCCCACATGGCGAACTGATGCACAATTTGAATTTGCTAAAGCTGGTGATGCTGTGCTTATTATCGTCGCTTTTAACCCAGATCTCCTTAAGGACCAAGATTCTAATTTATTCATGACCACACTTCAAACTTATATAAAGCACGATAAACCATTTTCGGATTTACGTCATCAAGATAATATGAATTGCTTAGTTATTGCAGCACCCACTGAAGGTTGGGTTAATAAACTTTTTCCCAATTTACCTAAAGAAAGTAGAAAAACCAAATTATGGGATATTATTTTTGACATCTGCAGAGTAAAAAATAAAGATCCAATTTCAGCTTGGGAAGAACACATCAAGAATCTCGAAGCAAGATGTAATTTCTTAAATAAAAAACATTACAAATATTTGAAATTCGTTGCTCCAGGAACAGATTTAACGATTGGATTACCAAGTAAACATATTTGGCAAGCTGCTCGAAATACAAGTAAAAATGGAATTGATTTTGTTGGTAATATCCCAACAGAAGAGGTTTTTACTCTCCCGCATAAGGATAAGACAGAGGGGTTTGTTAGTGTTACCAAACCATTCTCTCTACAAGTTTTAGTTGAGGATTTGAAATTATACTTTTCGGAAGGAAAAATTGTTAAGGCAACTGCAAAAACCGGAGAAGAATTTATACAGGGCATTCTTGATACAGATGAGGGTACAAGAAGATTGGGTGAAATCGCCCTTGTTCCACACAGTTCGCCAATTTCTCAAACAGGAATACTTTTTTATTATATTTTAATCGATGAGAATTCTTCATCTCATATTGCTTTGGGTAATGCCTGGAGATCGTGTTTGGAGAACGGTAACACAATGTCTGATGACAAATTTTCAGCTGCAGGGGGTAATATTAGTAAATTACACTATGATTTTATGATTGGTTCGGGAGAAATGGATATTGATGGATTATTAGAAAATGAAACATCGGAACCAATTATGAGGAACGGAGAATGGGCCTTTGAGGTATAATTTAAATGAGATTAAATTTTTTTACACTAAGAATACTAAAAAGAGATAAAAGTAAAAATTAAATTAATTCTGTGAGAAAATTAATCTGAATGTGCTGAAATTATCAAATCTGCAAAGAGAGACATATCTTTTAATAATACATTTAATTTATCTTGAGATTCTTTATCCAACTCTCCTGTTTTCATTACGAGTACCGAAATAATGTATTTAAAGATATGGAGCTCAATTTCCTTTCCGTCCTCGTTCAACCCTCTAAATTGAGCAGAATCAGACATAAAGATGTTCTCTCTTACCGTATTACACGCGTCGATGAAATCTCTTAAATCTCCACGAAGCGTCAAACCACTGCTTACACCTTGAACGTTATGGACTATGACATTTCCCGAAACATCAGAAATTATTATTTTTGCTTTAATTTCTTCTAATTGGCTTTCAGCTTTCTCCACGGATTTTTTCAAATCTTTATAGGACGAAATTAATATATCCCGAAAAACCTTGGCTAATTCATCTTGTTGATAAATGCTCGTTAACATGTAATCAAAATTATAATCTTTAAACATGTCCAAGAAGATTTCCTTAGCACTTTTTACGTTAGTATCAAGTAATTCTTTCGGGTAATCTTCAGTATCGTATTTGTGCAAGAATAAAAAGATTTGCGGTTTCTCGTTGTTTTTACGATGTATATCCAACAATCCCTCAAAATATTCTTTTGCTTGATCGAAGGATTTTGGGTCGTGTAAATCAACGATACAAATCAAAATATCCGTCCCTTTGAACACTTCGGGCTTTTCCATATACTCTTTACGATACTGATCCTGACCTCCGAAGTCAAATGCACTTTTCAGAGTATAACACTCATTGAAAATATATGCCGACTTGAAGCCCAAGAAATGGATTTAAAGTTTAAAAAGAAATTTTTTTAATGTCTTCTCGTCTCGTAGAGAATTGTTGGACTTAATCTCTTGGTGTCTTCGGGAGTTTTCTCAGCAAATGCTACTGAATAAAGGCTAGTTTTTCCACATCCTGATAATCCCACTAAACTTATCTTTATGTTTAATCACCATTTTTATTTTTTTTATACTATATTATTATTATTTTATTTTTTCTATTTATTATAAAGTTCTATTTTATTTTTTCTATTTATTATAAAGTTCTATTTTATTTTTATATTATTAATTTAAACTTTAACAAGTTAAAATTATAGTCATCTACATATTTTTGATTATTTTATAAAAAATTATCATACCTTATACTTGTATTAAGTATTGTTAATAATAAATTGTTATTAAATTAAAAAAATAATGATAGAAATTTAAACATAAAA